>NZ_JAPFQV010000047.1:0-52828 GCF_033804685.1 Micromonospora sp. RTP1Z1 | reverse complement strand
TGGACAAGTCGCCGGCGGCGGTGCGCCAGATCGCGACGCGGGCCCGCAAGCACGTGGCGGCGCGCCGGCCGCGGATGTCGGTGAGCCGCACCGAGCAGGAGCAGGTGGTCGAGCGGTTCCTCGCCGCCCTGACCACCGGCGACGTGCCCGGACTGCTCAAGGTGCTGGCTCCCGACGTGCTCGTCGTGGGCGACGGCGGCGGCCTGGCCCCGACAATCCCGAAGCCGGTCCGCGGGGCCGCGAAGCTCGCCCCGGTGATGGCCCGCTTCGCCGAGGTCGCGCCCGGCGCCAGGGCTTTCATCGTCGACCTCAACGGCGGCATCGCGGCGCGCATCGACCCCGGCGGCGAGAACGACACGGCCGTGTCGTTCGTCATCGAGGACGGCCGGATCACCCAGATCTACGCGATCCGCAACCCGCACAAGCTCGAGCGGCTGGGCGAGGTGGCCGAGCTTCGACGGTGAGTCCAGGCTTACGCATGCTCGCATCTGCCGCCGTCCGTGCGCGCTGGCGGGTCCCCGCTCGTTACAACCAGTGAGCGGCAGGCCGTGTCGTCCTGGCACCCGGAACTGCCGATGAGCGTGCGTTGGGCCGAGGCGAGCGTGGTGCTGCTCCTTTCGGCGAACAGGTTTCTACACGAGGCGCGGCTTGACGGCGATCCAATCGCGCAGCTGGTCGGCGAGGCGCTCATCTTGGACTTCGTCCAGGTGCCATTGAGCAGCATTGATCAGATTCTTCGCCTGGCGGGAGAGGCGCATCTGCGTGCGGTCAAGGCCGCGTAGGTCTCGACGGTCGTCGAGCATGGCCGCCTGGTCCTGGCCGACTGGGATGGCGTCAAGGCAAGCCCGGACGACGTCGTCAGCTGACGTCAGCAGCTCCGGCAACTCGGCCCACGTGCGCCGCATGTCGGCTACGAAGTACGCCATCTTCTCGGCGCTCTCGGCTCGGGTGAAGACACCCCGGGCCTGTCCCTGGCGCAGCAGCCAAAGTTTCAGCTCCACCCAGTCCGCCCGCCGACGTGGCTGGTGGCGAAGCTGCTGGTCGATGACCAGGAGAACATTCAGCCACCAGTTGACCCGTTCGCTCGGTGCCGGCTGGCGGCGGTCCAGCCAGTCCCTGCGCTGGTCGTCGCCGAGTCGGAGTAGATGGGTCAGCCCATCCTTGATTGCCTGACGTTGCGCGCCGAGGCCCGCGGCGCTTACGGTCTCGCGCGGGTGGGGCGCGCTGATCGACCAGACATCGCCGGCGTCGATCAGCTCCCCGTACGGGGTGGTGGCGACGGCGAGGGATACCCGCGACTCGGCAAGCCAGTACCGCCGGTAGCCTGCATCAGCCTCTTGAGTGACCTCCTCGAGTTGATAGCCGAGGCGCTCCAACTCGGCGTTCAGCCGCGCGAACCGCAGCTGCCGGCCGAACGGCCCGTACCGATGGACGAGACCCCCGGTGACGTCGATGGACGCCAAACGGTGCGTCTGCACGGTGAAACCGGTCGCATGCCAGGGATCGGATCCGTCTCGCCGCGACCAGAAGAACTCAACCGGGCCGTAGTCGCGACGCATCGCGGCGCGGTCGCGGTACTCCACGAAGTCACTACCCAGTGCGCGAGCTACGTCGTCCGGCGAGTCGGTCAAGCCCACGCCCAGCACTGCGCCGGTGACGACCACGTCGACGAAGAAGTCCAGATCAGCCACCCGGCAAGCTTGACCATGCAACCGTCGCGACGCAAACACCGATCGCCCCCAGCAACCGATCTCCCAGTCCGCCGCGCACGCGGCATCCGCACATGCCGCGAAGCGCGCGGTCATGGCCGATGAGCGGATGGGTCATGAGGGCAGTCGAGAACCTCGCCATGGAGTCTCCATGCAGACACCGTTCTCTGGAGCCCGGACGTCCGAGAGCCCGTGGCCGGCCCGGCCAGAAGACTGGTGAGGCGGCTCAGCGGCGACTTCCCCATGTCTGATGCCAGTAGCCGGCGTCGTCGCTGCCCATGCGAAGTACAGCATCCGGCGCCGCCGCCGCAGGCCAGAGTTCGACGAGATACCTATCGACCACTTCGTCGGCGAACTCGCCCTGCGCGCCGGCGTCCCGACCCGCGGCCGATACTCTCAGACGGTATTGCCCTGGCGGCACGGCGAGCGACCCGCCGGACTCGCCCGCCCAGGTCGACCATCGCATGGCACGACCTGGGGGCAGGTCGAACGATGCCTCGACGACGTCTTCCCAGTCGGCACTTGCTCTTGGCTCGGAGGCATCCAGCACGATGCGTACGGCGGAACCGCCTGACCGACGGGCAAGCATGATCACGACGTTGTCGGGGACCGCTGCGCCGACGAGCCCGTTCTGTTGGTCCTTGAAGAATCGGTCAGCGTCGCCGTCCCAGATCTCTTCGCCCCACTCCAATGTCAGCTGGCCGTAGTCGGTGTACACGACTTGGTTGAGCAGTTCTTCACTCATGGCGGCCCAGCCTAGGCCCGGGGCCCACGACCTCAGGTCCGAACATCCGCATCTGCCGCTGACCGAGCGTCACGCACGGTAGTCGTCGGGCGGACAGCTCGACTTCCGGTCGTGCCGAGATGAGGATGTCTCCGCGGAGAGGTGATGGGAGGTGATGGGCAGACGGTTTCAACTCTCGTTCGAGGCGTGACCACCAGTCCGCCTTGGCTAGCAGGGAGACTTCAATCGTCCCGGGCTGTCGGCTCTCGATCGAGATGCAACGGCTGCCGTACCGGTACCAGCCAAGGTTCGACAGGGTTCCCGTGACGGGTCGGCAGTCCTCGCTCCACCCGTGAGACCGCAGCACCTTCCGCACTTCGGCCGTCGTGAGGGTTGTCCTGATGGCGACCACCCGGTCGCAGAGTCCGCCGTCCTGCCCGCATTCGGTGTGGCCGGCGTCGGCGATATCCAACGCCGAGGTTGCAGGCGCGGCGTCGCTGGCCGGAATGGACATGCAGCACTCGCCCTCATAATCCCGCTGGAGCAGTCCCCAGCATCCTGCTGTCACGGCCAGAGCCGCGAGCGCCATCACCGGATTCCAGCGCCACGAGCGAGAAATCATCATCGCGAGAGTGCACACGATGATGGAGACAGTGGCGGAGGGCAGGGCCCAGTCGATGGGTGGGGCTGCCGGGCCATGACTGAGGTACACCCTCGAAACCCACACGGACGCAAGCAGCACCCCGAGCAACAACGCGGAAACCGACCAGGCCCACGCAGGTGTGGGCGCAGCGACGCCCCACGTGACCGCCGGTATCAGCGCAATGATCGCCAGCGGCAAGGCCCAAGGCCCGTGGTCGACCAACCAACTGTCTCCTGCGGCCAGCGCGACGACAACAACGACATCGACAGCCAGCAGCCTCGTCCGCCACGTCATCGCGTCACTCCCGAACCCAAGCGTGCTCCACCGCCAGGCCGTGCCCCCAAGGATGGATCCCCTCGTCGGGACCGGCGCGTGAGAAGATCACCAGGACGCCAGCGGGCAGCGACCCGATGATCCAGCCCGCTTCGCTCACCTGTCGGAAGTACGGGCCCCGATACGATCATCCATCATGTCGGCTCCGCCCCGGCTGGTGGCTCGCGAAGATCGTCATCTGCCGCCGATAGAAGGCATTGGCATCCTGGTCAGGCCAGATGCTTACAGTACGGTGAGCACCGGCGACCGAGTGAGTGGCCGAGCTCCCGCAGGAGGCTCCCCAGCCGCTCGGCTTCCTCAATGGTCTGTGGCGTAATCGGTGCGCCAGCCGCGATGTGTTCGCCGACCTCGTACAGGGTGACGTACAGGTCTTCGGCGGTCGCTCGGTCCAGCCGCACCGTGATGTCCTCCGTCACGCGGCGACATTACTCTCATGGCCGCGAGGAGCGTGGTCATGCCGATGAGCGGATGCGCTGACCAGGCGCGGATACGGCGTCGCTTCGCCAAGTAGGCACAATGACGCGGTGACGCAGCCGATGCCCCACACCATGAGCACCCTGGCCACCGACTTCCGAGCCCTCGGCCTGTCAGCCGGAGACACGGTGCTGGTGCACTCGTCGGTACGAGCGTTGGGGTTCGTCGTCGGTAAGGTACAAGCTGTCGTCCAAGCTCTGCTGGATGTGGTCGGCCCCGCCGGCACGCTGGTCGTGCCGACGCACACACCCTTCAACTCCGACCCCGCGCGCTGGCGCAACCCGCCCGTCCCCTCAGCGTGGTGGCCTCTCATTCGAGAGCAGAACCCCGGTTTTGATCCGGCGCGTACTCCCAGCCGGCACATGGGTGTCCTGGCGGAGACCGTGCGCACCTGGCCAGGCGCCCTGCGCAGCGCGCACCCGCACGTGTCGTTCACCGCGCTGGGCACCCGGGCGAGAGCGATAACCGGCGACCATCGACTCGAGGAAGGGCTGGGCGAGAAGTCACCGCTCGGAGCCCTCTACCGAGAGCACAGCAAGGTCTTACTGCTGGGTTGCGGGCACGAGCGCAACACGTCGCTGCATCTGGCGGAGCACCGACAGGCCCAACCACCGATGACCGATTACGGAGCCGCTGTCCGTGAGCCGGACGGCAACAGCCGCTGGGTCATTTGGACGGCACCGATGGCTGACGCCTCGGACTTCGCCGACATCGGGGCCGCATACGAGGCAACGGGCGCCGCCAGAGTCGGACCGGTCGGCAGCACCGTAGCGCATCTCATGCCACAGCGTGACCTGGTCGACTTCGCCGCAGCGTGGTTGGACCGCCACCGGTCATAACGGGAAGGGCCGGTGGTTAGCCACCCTCGATCAAAATTCGGTGCACGGATCTGCCGCAGACCGTGCGCCCGCTCGTGCCGACGCATGGTTGAGGCCGAGCGATGATCCGATCCCGGAGGGCTGGCAGGCTCAGTCAAGCAACCAGCCGCGTAGTTGCGTGCCGTACGGAGTCAGGGCGAGCACCGCCAGCGCGAACCACATCCCCGTGCCGATCACGAGCCAGCCGAACCCCTTCCGGTCGCCGATCCGCCAGGTGCGGACAAGGGATGGCACCCCGAGAACCAAGGCCACGAACGCGACCGGGTAGACGAACATCGCCACCACCCGACTGATCTCGAACACCCACACCAGCGGGTTCCACAACGAGTCCGGGCCGGCTGGCGGAAGCGAGTCCTTCGGGTCGCCCAACCGTTCCAGCCCCGGATCCAGCACAGCCGGGAGATCGTCGGTGTGCAGCGCGGCCACAAGCAGCACACCGAAGCTGCCGACCAGGCACACCGCCAGCAACAGCAATTGCGCCGATACCACTACTCGGCCGCCGAATGAGGCGGCCGAGGCCTGATCCTCTCGACTCATCGGCGCAACGTACACGCTCGCCGTCGACTTCGAAAGCCCCGTCGGCAGGCAGGCTCAGCGCCTCGGTGACCGCACGACCGGCATCGGCGGTCATCCGCTCACTGCCGCCGTCAACGCGCGTCGACCGTCACCGATGGCTGCCGACCATGATGCGCGTGGAGGGTCTATGCCGTGCGGCTCTGGGTCGGCGAACTATCGAACAGGACGCCCAATCGAGCGGCGGATTCGTCGGTCAGACGATAGACGCCCTGGAGGCTGACGGAGCGTTCGAGACGGCCGTTGACAACGTACTTCAAGGTGCGCTGTTCTCTGCGTCGGTTGCGCCAGGTCAGAGCGCTGAGCAGGTCACCGGGGACGGCGACGTCGAAGCGGATCGGTGTCGCTTCGACATGTACCGGGCTCGCCCCGCATCCGGCGGCGCCGAGCATCGCCCACGCGTC
Organism: Micromonospora sp. RTP1Z1; assembly: GCF_033804685.1. Classification (NCBI taxonomy): domain Bacteria; kingdom Bacillati; phylum Actinomycetota; class Actinomycetes; order Micromonosporales; family Micromonosporaceae; genus Micromonospora; species Micromonospora sp. RTP1Z1. The sequence goes on along the minus strand of NZ_JAPFQV010000047.1, from coordinate 47,090 downwards.
GTGACCGGGATAGGCCGGGTCACGCCATGTTGTTGGAGCGGCCCCGCAACAGTCGCGCCGCTGCTTGTCGACGACGCGTAGACGGCTCACCACGTAGACCACGCATCGGTTGACATGCAGCGCGAAAACATCGTCGCCGACACCGACGCTGGTCCAACTGGGAAGAGACTGGTGCACCCCGCTGAACGCCACCCGGGGCCGCTGGCCGACGCGGTGCCTGCGTAGCTCCCGGCAAACGTCATGGGTCCACAAAACGGTGAAGGCAGCCGACATGGCCGTGATCATAAGAGCGACGACTGACAGTCTCGATCCATCATGGCCATCCGCGGAGGCACCACGCAAACCGATGCGGGCCTTTGCGCACCCGCCCTCGATCTCATCCGGATCTGCCGCCGACCGGGCGTCACCTTGGGTAAGCGACCGCGGCGCCGAGGCCGTCCGTTCGTGCCGATGACAGTGCGACAGTCTTGACCCGGCGAATCTTCCGGATGGCGGTGCGGGCGAGTTCACAGTGATCACCCTCAACTGTTCACGTACGCCGGCGCCACCACGCCATCTCTACCGGCGTAAGCGGGTCGTGATGCGTACGGCGCTCGAAGACGTCATCCAGCGCGCTCACCTTGGCCTGCAACTCGCGGCGGGCCTGTGGGGCGAGCGCCGCCAGCGCTTGCGCCAACACGTCACGGTGCTCCAGCGGATCGCAGCAGGGACACCCGGAGTGAATTGGGTCCTGCAGAAGACGGGCGACCGGCTGGTGAACGGCAAGTTTCCACTCCACCAGAGCGCAGGCCACCGCGCCCGGCCACAGGCGTGAACGCTCGTAGGACCTAATCTCTCTGGCGGCTCCCGCGCTCAGCCCATCAATCGGAGATGGCTTCGTAGGGCTTTCACCTCGATGTGCCAGCGCGGCACGCACCGCTGCCGGGCGCCTACGCGCCATCGCCCTCTCTGATCATCGTCATGACGACGATGGTCGCACGTAGGACAGACCCATTCAAACGAGTAGGCATCCGCATCTGCCGCTGACAAAGCGCGGCGTCCGCGAGCGCGCTCGTCACCGTCCGTACCCACCGTCGGGTCGCTCGCTCCGTACCGCCGGGCGGCCGGCCCCAAGCCCAGCGACCGCCACTGACGGCGAACGCTGGGCAGCTCGGAACGAGCCGGGGCGGCTACGAGCCGGCCAGCAGCCGCAATGAGAACATGAGGTCCGCGAACCCCGGTGGGGCGGTCGATGCATGGTTGCAGTGATAGATCCGCTCCAGCTCACCCGCCGGCTCAATGACCATGCCGGCGTTCTCCGACCATCGATCGACTCGCTCCGAGGTGCCGTTGCGGACCATGTAGACATTGCACACCTGCAACGTCTGAGCGGGAGCGATGTAGTCGACAACGATCTCTGCAGTGTCAGCGGTCGGCCAGATGACCGTCTCGCGTGCAGACTGGGCCGGTCCGACGGTCAGCGTTCCGCCGGGTGCGAAGATCGCGATACCGTGCTCGTGTACACGGTCCGGGCGCAGTATGCGAACCGCAACCTTGCCGCTGCCCGGAACTCCGTGCCAGGTATCGCCGGTGGTGATCGTGCGAGAGCCCCACAGGATGGTCGGCGGGACAACCTTCGGCAGGTTGCGGCGTTGCCGTCGCTTGAGGTTATCCAGCATCGCGTTCGCGGTCGACAGCCCGGTCTGCTGGTAGTCGATCCGGAGGTCAGCCGTGCGGAAGCTGCCGCTGATCGGATCGAGGGCCTGACGCCATTCGTGTGCACGGCTGAGGCACGCCATGATCGCTTGGTGTGCCGCGAGGATGTCCGCCTCATCGACGTGGTGTATGTCGGCTGCGTCGCTTTCGCGGTATCTGATCATGAGTGACGCGTCACCGCGCACGGTCACCTCGATGAACCGGCCAGACGTGCTAATCGACTCGATCCTGGCGGTGGGGTTGTCCGCTGGAGTCAAGCCGTCCAGCGTCCAGTACAACTCGTCGGGGTCCCCAGAGAAGGCGTCAACGTCCGCGGGATCGTAGAGCGTCACCTGGTACTGATCACGCACTGTTTCCATCCAGGTGTCGGAACTTGCCGGTCTGGTTGGCGCACCGCTAGCCGCCGTCGAGAGGACTTGACGGTATACCGCGGCCGGAGAGCGTTGCGCCTCAGGGCATGAGCGGCCCCAGAGTCTGAGGGTTCCTCCTTGCGCTCGTCGTAGGCCGGCACGTCCGACGCTTCAACCGCCCGCGAGCCGACCAGCGGACCCAGCGAGACCCACAGGAACGGGTCGGCGGCCGTCGTGACGTTCCATTACCAGCGACCCGGCATCGACCGTGTGGCGCATCCGCTTCTGCCGATGAGCGGTAGACGAGCGGCTGGCTATGCTGCCGGCCATGAGCGAAGCGTCTCCGCAGCCTTCCCCGTCGGCGGCCCCCACCGAGGCCGAGTCCCTGTTGTCAGTTCTCGAGCGCAACCGGCGGACCTTCGCCTGGAAGACGTCGGGGCTCGACGAGAAGGGTCTGCGCGCGACCACGGCGGCCAGTGCGATGACGCTCGGTGGTCTCGTCAAGCATGTGGCCCTTGTCGAGGCAGACTGGCTGGCGGTCAAGCTCGCCGGACAGGAGTACGGAGCCCCGTGGGACACCGTAGATTTCGACGCCGACCCTGACTGGGAATGGCACACGGGGGCGCTGGACTCTCCAGAAGATGTCTACGCAGTGTGGCGAGACGCTGTGGAGCGTTCGCGCGAACTCGTGGCTGAGGTCATCAAGGAGCGCGGGCTCGACGGGCCGGCGTCCTTCACCTGGCCGGACGGCCGCACGCCTACGGTCCGCGCCATGCTCCTAGACATGGTTGAGGAGTACGCACGACACACGGGCCACGCGGACATCCTCCGAGAGGCAGTGGATGGTCGCGTGGGTGAAGGCGCGCCTGCAGACTTCACCGTCTGAACGTCCTCGGCTGCCGCGATCCGCGCGCCTGTCGCCGCACGATCGCAGGTGGTCGCGATGCAAGCTGGTCACCAGCCGTCCAGGATTGAAACGCGGACAGAGTAAGAAGCGCTCTCGGCCAGCTCGACGCTGTACGTCACCCGGCGGATCTGGCGGTCGTCTACGTAGAGTGCGACCTCTTGGAGCGCTCCGAGGTGGGAAAGGTCCATGCTGGTTGGGTGGCTCTTGTCTTGGAGAACGTCCCCGATTCCACCGAGATAGTTGGTTGCGTCTCCGGGAGGACCGCCTGCCGGCGCTTGAACAACTACATCGAGCGCGATGTCGGCGCTTACTATCGTCCAGCCGACTTGCCGTGACGCTACGGCGGCTGCTTCCAACAGGGCTCGGACACTTCCGTGGTGCTTGTGGCCGGCGGCCAGCATGGATTTGGCCTCATTCTTGAGCGGTGGCCATCCTGGTACGTCGAAGGCGATCTCGAGTGCAGCGTCCGGGTTCATCGGCTCAGTGTCGGCTGATTGACGCGGTATCGGAAGGTCAGAGGTCCTCATCTGGCCGCCGTCCGTGCGCGCCGCCCAACTGGAAGTCGTCACGCCCGGTGACCGGCCTCCGTGCCGGTCGACGGCCGGAACTGCCGAGAACAGTGCGCCGGTAGGAACGGCTCCGACGTGACGGACAATGTCGAGATGACGATGGCGTTCCCTTCACCGACGGTTCCAGCAGCAGGGCGGACCGAGGTGTTTCTGCGGTACCTCGACTACTTCCGGGAGATGGTGCTGTCGAAGGTATCCGCGCTACCCGATGACGAGCTACGACGTAGCAGGCTTCCGTCGGGTTGGACACCGCTTGAGCTACTCAAGCACCTGCGCCACGTCGAGTTGCGCTGGATTGAGTGGGGATTTCAAGGGCGCGAGGTCGAGAAACCGTGGGGAGACCAACGCGAGGACCGGTGGTACGTCGCGCCCGACGAGACACTCGACGGCTTGATCGCGGCGCTGCGTGCACAGGGTGCGCATACCGGAGCCGTGGTCGCATGTAACGAGCTCACGACGGTTGGGGCTCCTGGTCCGAGATGGGACGGTGCACAACCGGCGTCGCTGGAGCGCGTGTTGTTCCATCTCCTGCAGGAGTACGCCCGCCATCTCGGACACCTCGACATTGTCACAGAGCTCGCCGGCGGTCCGACCGGCGAGTAGGTCCGCTCACACCATGAACGAACTACGATATGGAACGGCGGGTCACGTCCGGCTACGCCAACTACAGCAAGGCGTCTGAGCTGTTCGGCAAGATCGAGGGAGATGTCCGTGGCCTTGATTTCTGACGTCCTCGGGCGGGACGCGATGGAAAGACACGCCGCGGCGGAATTCCGTTTTCTCGTGATCGATGCCGGAGCCAGCGTCGCTCGTGAGCCCGACGCCTCCCGTACAACACTCGCCTACCTCATGCCGGAAGCCTTCGTGGAAGTGGAGTTGGACTGGCAGGAGGGCGCTGTCTTCGTCCTGGCGGGAAGGCCCGTCAACAGTGGCCGACCCGACGGGTACTACGTGGACCACCGGGGCCGGAAGGTTCGATGGCACCTCGTTCGGGCTGTTGACTACAGCTCTCGGCCGGATGCGGCGGACGTGGCGGCCGACCTTCGGCGGGTGACCCGCGGATCCGGGCGTGACGCGATGGTGGGCCAGATCGATGCCTTAGCGGCAGCGTTGCGGCAGGTCTTGCCGGAGTTGCCGGCCCTCGTTCAACAGCTGAACTGAATCCGGTCCGCAATGCCGGGAGACAGGGGCCGCCCGATCGGCGCTCGCCGGTCGGGCCGCCCCCGTGGCCTCCTCGGTGCGGCGACAGGATGGCGGGAAGGGCTCATGAGCGCTCACTCCGAACGAACCGTCACGACGGCGGGCGCGGCGATGCTGTGGACTCTCGCCATGGCGTACCGGAGGTGCTGGAAGGACGGGCAGGCGGTCGTCTGCACCGACCACGTCCTTTTCGAACTGGGCCGCCGTCTGCCGTCGCTGAAGGAGCAGCTCGCACCGCTCGCCTCTCTGATCGCCGACCGGGTCGGGCACAGCTGGCTGGGTGACGACGAGCCGCCGGCCACGCCGCCGGCCGCGACGGAGGCCGACCTGGAGGCGAGCACGATCCTGCGGGAGGCGGGTTGGCGGGCCCGGGAACCGCGCCTGCGGTCGGGGCCTGCGGAGCCGCCGGCGTGGAGTGCGGCCGTGTGGGAGGTGACCCGGTCGGCTATCGACGACGCCCGGTCGGTCGGCGTTGCCCACGCGCACGCGATGCACCTTCTGCCAGGGATCGTCGCCGACCCCAGCTACCGGTCCCGCCGACTGCTCGACGCGGTCGGCGTGGACGCCGAACGGGTGATGGCGCGCATGCCGGTGGGGATCAGTGTGCGCGTGTCGGGTGAGCCGATCGACGACGCCGTGAAGGGCCTGAGACTGCTGGGAGTTCTCGACAGCACGCTTCCCGCACCGGTCCGGATGGTGGGCAGTCTCCTGCGCGCGGCGCGGCCACGTTCGGAGGGACCCGTGCTCTTCGTCGTGGCCCGGGAGGCAGTGCGGGAAGGGGTTCGCCTCGGCGCCAGCGAGGTTGGGCCCGAACACCTGCTTCTCGGCATCACCATCGTGCAGGACCAACTCCGCGATGCGGGTGAGCAGTTCCGGCCGGACCTGGTCCCCACCAACAACGCCACCGCGTTGCTCGCGCGTCGGGGCATCGACTCACCCTCGCTGTTGCTGAGGCTCGCCCGCACGGCGGCATCCGACGGCCCGGGCCTTCGCGCCAGAGTCGACGACCCTCCCTGGAGCGCGTCCGTCACCACCGCCGTGAACCGTGCCAAGCGGTACGGGACGGACACCCGCTCGCGCTGGCCGGGGACAAGTCATTTGCTGCTCGCTCTCCTGACAGGAGAAGCCGGAGCGATTCGACCCTTCCTGCGGTCGATGGACGTCGACGTCGACAGGCTCAGCGAGGAGGCTGCCCGAGACCTTGGACATCCCGCTCCGACCATAGGGAGCTGAGGAACCCTGATGGAGGCTGCGACGTGCGGTGACGGGGCCGCAGGGAGATGCTGGGTGAGCGACTGGACGAGTGGGACCACTTCGAGGAGTGTCGGCGGCAGGAGGGGGGACCAGTGGCGGGAACTGCGGGGCGCTGGCTGCGTAAGCAGTTCGGTGGAGGTGAGCCGGCCTCCGCCGGCCGGAGCGGGGACCGGTATCCGGTCCGGGGTGACACGGAGCTGGCGAGGGCGCTGCGGGCCTGGTTGGCCGCCCGCGCCCAACTCGACGCCGCCTTCGAACCGATCCAGCGACGGATGGACGCCGGCGTGGACCGGGCGGCGTTGACCGCGCTGCGGCAGGAGGAGACCTTGGCCTGGAACGAGTTCCGGACCCTGCGGTTGGCGGAGGAGCGATAGTGGCGGACCGGGATGTGCTCGACGCGCTGAACGGCCTGGAAGCCGCCTCCAAGGGCATCGACACGGTCCTCGCGGCGGCCCGAGACGGCCGTGGCGAGCTGGATCCGACGCTGGTCGACGCCGAACGGATCGAGCGCTACCGGGAGCAGTTCCGGATGGACCTGGACTACTTCGAGGAGTCGTACCGCGGCTGAGACCCAGCGATCGGGTGGGATCCGCCCACACGGTGGTTCCCACCGGCCGGCCATAAGGTGCCAGGGACAGCATCGAGAACACCGTCTCGTCGGTGGGTGACGCCTCCGCGGATGTGGGCGGGGCGATCGGTGACGGTGCCATGGACGCGGGCAGGTGATGGGCTCGCTGACCGGGATCGCCGTGCACGACGCGTGGGCGCCTTACGACCCCTACACCCCGGCCGGGCACCAGTTGTGCTGCGCCCATCTGCTACGCGAGCTGACCGCCGCCGCTGAACTGGCGCCGCAGGCGGTGTGGCCCCGGCAGGCGGCCGACGCGCTCCTGCGGCTCAAGACCGCAGCGGACACCGCCCGCGCTCGTAGACCGCCTGCTTGCCTAGACCAACAGCGGTAACACCACCGCAAACGACAAACGGCCTCGCTTCTTGCTCTGCTGCTCCTTCTCGGCGGGCGGCAGCGCCGGATACGAGACGTGTGGCGTGCGGCTGGACGCGAGCACATCCAGCCCCACGCGGAGCGCGACTACAGATGCCCGATCAGCGGCTGCACCTCCGATGGATAGGTGTAGCCGCTGTCCCAGGGAAACCGGCCGTCCGGATCAGGCCACACGATCTGCTGCAGGCGGACGCGGTCGCGGCCGTAGCGGCCGAACGCGGCGCCGGGGTGCAGTTGATCGGTCGGGGCGCCAGCGACGACGACGGCGTCGTAGCCGGCGATGAGGTCGCCGATGCGCTGGCCGTGGTGAAAGCGTTCGGCATTGCCATAGACCCTGCCTGCCAGGTCGTTGAGCAGCGCCTGCGAGGTGGCGGGGTCGAGTCCGGCGATGAGCAGCTCGGGGTAGTGGTGAGCGGTCAAGCCGACGGTGTAGGCGAATGCTGGGGCCCTGTCGGGATCGTCGTCGGTGGGCACGACGAGGGTGACGGCCCAGCCCACCCTGTCGATGATCTCTGTCTGGCGGCGCAGAAAGGCCTCAATACCAGTCACGGGAGACTCCTTCGGTCAAGGATCTGGCGGCGTGGGTCGGCGCATCGCCGAAGGCCGCAACCGCCCCGGCGGAGTCGGCTGCAGGTCGGGCTCAGGCGGCACGGGGCGACGGCATGGGCTGCTGCCGAGGTGTCACCGGCCGGGTTGGCCGGAACCAGCCAGCGAACCGCGCCACCGCGCTCGCAGCCGGTGCGGCGACCCGTGCCCGGCCTCCGGCGAGCAGCCGGGGTCGGGTCGCAGCCTGGCCGGCGCGGTGAGCGTCGCGCGCCGGTGGGCACGGGTACGCCTCGCCGACGCAGCGCAGGTTGGCGCAGCGGCCGGGGTGATCGGGGTCAGGTAGGTGAGCGGCGGCGACGTCGGCGGCGAGCAGCCACAGCGGGACGTCGGTGACAGCGTGGGGTACGGCCCGTCGGTGCGGCTGCGTCATCGGAAGATTGCCCTCGGGGTAGCGGTGTCAGGGTGGCCGCCACCCCGGCCAGCGGGTGTGGGGATGCCGCTGTCGGGTCGCCGAGGTGGCGGCCGTGAGCAGTGACGCTCGACTTTCCGCTTAGATCAAGTCACCGCCTCACCACCGACGTGCAGGCGAGGCGACCTTGCGGTGATCCACGCCCCCTCTGCGTGATTTCCATGTGGCAGTCCGGCCTCGAGGCGCACTGCGCTGTTCGCACAGCGCCCGAGATGGCGGGGCGACACAGGCCGAGAACGCTTGACCAGTAGCCCGCTTCGCTGAGCTATCGAAGCGTGCTCCCGGCTACTTAGGGCAACGCACTACCGGATCGGTCTGTCGTCAACGGCTGATTTGGCCCTCCCGAAGCGCGCGCCGCCCCATGCAGGATGGCGCTATGGAGTACAAGGGCTATAACGGCACGATCGTCACTGAGGACGACCACTTGATATTGACCCACTCGGGTTTCGCTGCGAGGAGCGGCGGACTGGTAGTGGACCGGCCACGTCGGATCCCGTTGGAGGCCGTGTCTGGCGTTGTGCTCAAGGAGGCCAACCTAATGGTGAACGGCTGGTTGACCCTCGGTCTCGGCGGTGTGGCACCACCTAGGTTGAGCGCTGGCACGGCTGGGTCGAACCCGAACACAGTGATCTTTCGACAGAAGAGCAGAGACCAGTTCAAGGCTCTGCACGACTGGCTGGTAACGGTCGTGGAGCACAACCGGGCGGCGGGAACGGACCCGTCCGCTGTCGAACTGGACGCTGCAGGCGAGACGCGGCTCGAACGCATGCAGGCGAACTCTGCTGCGGTCCAGAAGCAGAGGATGACTGAACTCCTCGGCGACGAGCGCCCCGACATCGTCGCCGCGGCCGCCCGCATGGGTTGGCGGATAGGTGGCAAGCGTGAGCTGAAGATGCTCGCAGGGCACCTGTACGAGGGCGAGACCGTCAGGTCCATAGCTCAAGGGACCTACACCGGCAAGCAGGGCATTTTGGTACTTACTGACGTTCGTCTGCTGTTTCTTTTCCACGGGGTGATAGGCCAGGCGAAGGAGGACTTCCCCTTACGTTCGATCTCGTCGGTGAAGACCAAGTCTGGGTTGGGTACTGGGGAGTTAAGCGTGTTTGCGTCAGGAACCTCCGCCTCTATATCGGGGATCATCAAATCCGACCTTGAGCCGCTCGCCAATGCGATCCGACAGGAATTGTCTTCCCAGCACACGGCTTCGCCGACAGCGTCGCCCCCTAAAGCTGCCGACGATCCGTATGACGCGCTGCAGAAGCTCGCATCGTTGCGCGATGCTGGCGTGTTGACCGACGAGGAGTTCGAGGCGAAGAAGCGTGATCTGTTGGGCCGTATCTGAGCCTGGATGGTCCCGCTACCGTCGCGACTCATCTGGTGACGGCGGGACGTTGACATGGCCGACGGTCGACGGCAGGCCGGCGTAATCCGGGTGACGCCACCCAATGGGGTTGTCTGGACACCAGCCCTCGACGGCCGCAGCAGTCCGGCCGGGCTCGGCTCGGACGCGCTCGGCGGGCCGTGAGGACCGCGGCGATCACAGCCATGGCCAGTTGGGAGCTGCCCTCAACGTGGCGCCCCCAGTCAGGAGCGCTTCAGGGTCTTCCATACCTACGAGCGAGCCATCGGAGCGAGTGTGGCAGTTCGATGCAAAGCAGGACGGCAGCGCCATGCCCCAGGCAGGGTGACTCGAGTCGGCCGCACCGGTGGCGGCAGATCCGGTCGCATTTAGGTGCTCACCGGATGACCGTGTCGAGGAAGCCTAGGAGAAGCAGTTCGAGGGCTTTACCTCCGGCGGCGAGGGGTCTACGTCGTGTCGTATCTGAGACCCTGTTGCTCGAAGCGCTGTCGCACCTCGGCTGCGTGCTCGGCGGCCACCTGCATGTCGGCGCCGGACGCCTCCAGCAGCTCCACCGTCGGTCCGCTGACGCCGGTGGGGTCAGCGATCGCCACGCCGGCCTGGATGCCGAGCAGCCGCGGGTCTGTGGTTACCTCGTGCACCGCGGCGATCGCCTCGGCGCGGGGCGCGTTGCGATCGGCGCCGCTGCCGTACCGTCCGGCGACCCCGGACAGCGCGGCCAGCACCAGCCGCTGGTCCTGCGGCAGACTCCCCACCTTCACCACCGATTGACAGTACCTGCATCTAAACCGGCATCTCAAAGGTTGCCGGCCGCGCAGGCCACCACGGCGCACCCTTCGGTGGGCGCCGCCCGGGTGCTCCTGGTGGACCCCGGATTCAGCGGCCGGCCTGTCCCCGCCGTGGGAAGCGGTGGTCGCGGCGTCGGGGAGGCCGGCGGTGGCGGCGCGGATAGGAGTCAAGCGCGCACTGGTAGCGCCGGACGTCGATGCGTCGGGTGCTGGTCTGCCACCGCCCGTCAGTCATCGGGCCAGTGTCACCACGGCCATGGCGACGCAGCCGATCAGCAGCGTGACTGCGCCGAACAGGGCATATGGCCACCATTCGCCGGAGCGCCCCTCCACCTGGCGGAGCGGCTGGGTAGGCAGATTCCAGCCGAAAGATGCGGAGACCCGTGGCTCGGCCTGCGGGAGCGTGAGGGGGACGGCAGCTGCGTGTGAGGGGATGTCTAATGGGCCGCAAGCAGACAGTTCCGACGTTGGGAGGCGTACGTGGGCGGCGGCGCGGATGTTGACAGGCGGAGATGTGTTGGCCTTTATAGTGCACTGGCCGTCCTGACGCTGGTCCTGACTGGCTGTGGCGCGTCTGCCACACCCGACCAGCCTCCCCCGTCATCGGCCCGCTCGGCCGACGCGCCTTCACCAAAGGTTGCTCCGCCGTCGGTATCGGCCCCCGTTCCTGATACAGCATGGGACCGGCTCAGCGCGGAAGGCGAGGCCCACGACAAGCTCAGTGCCCGGGACGCCGGCCTTCCTGAGGCGTACATCCCCGATCGCGGCGAGGACGCCTACGATCGGCCGCGCGCCCGGCGGGTAAGGCGGGACATGGCCGCCTACCTACTCCGAGTTCGCTCTGAAGATCCACCACTTGCCGACAGCCTCGGCTGGCAGCTACAGGCGGTTCCACCGGCCTGGTGCTCGATCGTTCTGCCCACGCGCACCCCAGAGAACCTGGCTGCCCAAGTTGCGGCTGCTAACGCGAGAGGCAAGGCATTAGCTCAAGCCCTTGGTGTCCGCTGGGAGCCCCCGGCTAACGACCGACGGCGTCGGCTACTAACTTTCGCTCGCGACGAGGCAGCCCGTCGATTCTGCCCCCAACAGGCCGCGGCGCCAGGTCGAGCTGTGCCCAAGAGCGTCACGACCGCGGCACGGATGCCTGGCAACGACGCCGGTGCAGATGTGCTCGATTCAGCGCTACCCGTCGTGTTCTCACCCGCCTGGTCGCCGGTCGGTGGCGGTACCAGGATTGGGGGAGACGAGCTGCGGTTGGCCTACGTGGGCATCCTCGTCGGTTCGGCGCAGGTTGATTCGTTGCGCACGTGGCCCGTTGCTCTTGACTGCTGGCTCATCGAAGATCAGGGCCTCCTACAGCCCGCGGAGATCTCTGAGACTGCCGACAACATCAGAGAGTTGATGCGGCTGGGCTCCACCACGAAACAGGAGGCCTCAAGAGACGCAACGGACTTCGCCGCCGGGAGCTTTGACCTGCTGGAAAGACGACGTCAGTGCAAGGAATGAACCTCCCGCGGCGACGCGGGCCCAGCGCGAAAGCCCGCCAGCAGGCTGACACTCCCGCGCATAGTGCCGATTATGTAGTTCCTGATCGGCGTGCCCGGTGACTGCCGGCCCGGGCTGCACTGGCTACCGTGCCTCCAACACACATTCACCCCTACGAGGAGACCGCGATGCCCCGCACCCCCGCCAGCGACAAGCCGACCGTGTCGACCGGCATCGGTTGGGCCGGGGCCCTGGTCGCCGTCCTCGCCGGCCTGTACCCCGCCCTGCATGGCGTCTACTGGGCGATCCCCGTCACCGCGGCGGCCACGGCCGGAGCGATCGGCATCTGGCGGGCAGTGCAGCTGCTCGGCCTGATCCTCAACCATCTGCACTGGCGGGACATCGAGGTACCCGCGACCGACGACCTGGCCTAATCTAAGAGCCCTACGCCGCGGAACGACCAGCCCATCCGCCCTCTCTACATCCCCTGGTCCGAACAGCGACCCATGGAGGTCGCCAACGAGGCCGCGGCGAAGTGGCTCGACGAGCAGCCGGGGCAGGGCCTGATGGTCACAGCATTGTGATGACGACGGCGAGGGCTGAGACGAGGACGCCGGCGAGGCTGGCCCATTCCTGCATCCAGTCGGTGACCTTGGGAAGTTCAACGGCGAGCATCGTGCCAGGGTAGATCGTCCCGTCCACGCGGCGGCTCACTCCGTGCGCGCAGCCAGCCGAGGAACCGGGCGTGCACCCCGCCGGTGTCGAGGCCGAGGCGGTGCAGGTCATCCAGGGCGTCAGCGAGGGCGAGGGCGAGGTAGACGGCCAGCGACGAGCGGGCGTCCCGGTACTCCGCCAGCAGGGCCAGGCGAGCGGGCGAGCACGGCCAGGGGCAGCCGCAGCGGCGGCACCGCCAGAGGGGGCGCATCGGCGTATGGGGGCGTCCCGATGGCCCGCTCACCGCCGGATGCCTGCCCGCCGCGCCTGCGCGGGCGTCAGGTGCCCCGCCCGACCAATCAGCGGGTACAGCGCCGTCACCTCCCGCCCCCATCGCGGCGGCGGTACCGGGGCGGTGCCCCGGTACGGCGGTGGGGGCTCGGCAGGGGGTACCGGGCCACGATCGGGGCAGGGCCAGGGCAGGCCGCAGGTGCATCGCCGCCATCCCGTCCGCCAATCCCGGCAGTGTCGTGGGCCTGCGGGTACCGGGCGGGGTGTCCTGGTCAGCAGCATGTGCTTATCGTTTGTCGATGCTCGCCCCTTGTCAAGATGCATCTTGCAACGCGGAAAGCTGTAGCCAGACAAGCTGCGGTTTGACCAGTTACGGTGTGGCTACCCTGCGGCCATGCCACGGCACCTGTACGGAGCGGGGGAGATCGCTGCGCGTCTCGGCGTCAGCCGACAGCGGGCGCGGCAGATCATCGACCGCCCGGACTTCCCCGAGCCGTACGACCGGCTCGGGATGGGCGCGGTGTGGCTGAAACGCGACGTGGAGGCGTGGATCGCGGAGCATCGGCCGCACCTAGGCGAGCCCGACGAGGAGTAGCGGCGGGCCGACTGCACCGTTCGCGCATGTGCCACTAATGGTCTGGCACGTCCTCTGGGCCGCGATCATGGCCGCTGACGCCGTGCTGATAGGCATCATCAGTACGTTGGCGGTCACCAGGTCTCGGCCGCCCCGCGTGATGAGTCCGTCGGCGATGGTCGTGGACTCGCAGAGTGTGAGACCTCCGGCAACGTCGTCGAGTCGTGTCAGATATCGACGCCAGCGAAGAAGAGCAAGGGGCGCAAGCGAGATATCGCCACGAGTCGCCCTCGGCGTCGCCGCCACCGGGATCCAGCCGAACCCACCGGGACCGCGCCGGACACGCCGGGACGCAGGGGACGCTCGTCGGACGAGCAGGCGTGGAGCAGCCACAGGTCACGGCTGCCCTTGCGGCTCACCGGAAACATCTGAAGGTGGGCGGTCCGGGCGATATCACCTTGGCTAGGTGACTCGTGTTAAACGATGGCTGCCACCGGCGTGGCGGCCATCGCTTTCTATCTATTTCAGGTAGTTTGCCCGTGTGGCGTTGGGTGTGGCTTCACAGCAGCTGGACCTGCTGGATCCGGTGAGCCGGTTCTGCGACGAGGCGTTACCGGCCAACTCGATCTTCACGTTCCTGCACCAGCATCGGGAGACTCTGTTCCCGGACGGGCTGTTCGCCGACCTGTTCGCGGCGGTCGGTCGCCGGTCGGTGCCGCCGTCGGTGGTGGCCACGGTGATGGTGCTGCAACGCCTCGAGGGGCTGTCGGACCGGGAGGCGGTCGACCGGTTCACGTTCGACGCCCGCTGGCGTTACGCCGCGGGGGTGGGCGGCTGGGACGGCGGGGGCCGGGTGGGGTTCGCCCACACGGTGCTGGTCGACATGCGCGAACGGCTGCGTCGCTCCGACCGGCCGGACCGGATCTTCCAGGTCGCGTTGGACGCCGCTCGGTCCGCAGCGCTGGTGGGCCGGCGGCGGGTGCTGGATTCCACGCCGTTGTATGACGCGGTCGCCTCGATGGACACGATCACGCTGATCCGTTCCGCGATCCGGGGTCTGCTCGTCGCCGCCGACGGCGACCTGGCTGGGCGGTTGCGGGCCGTGCTGGCCAGTGGTGATGACTACAGCAGCACCGGCAAGCCGGTGATTGACTGGGACGACCGAGGCGTCCGTGACGCCCTGGTCGACTCCCGTGCCCGGGACGGCTACGCGCTGCTCGCCGTCCTCGACGGGCTCACCGACCTGGCCGAGCCGGTCGCGCAGGCGATGCGGTTGCTGGCCACCGTCCTGGGTCAGGACCTGGAAACCGGCGACGACGGGACGCTGCGGATCGCCCCCGGAAGGTCACCTCGGACCGGGTGATCTCCACCGTCGATGCCGAGGCCCGGCACGGGCACAAGACCAGCCATCGCGGCTTCGACGGCTACAAGGGCCACATCGCCGTTGACCCGGATGTCGAGGTCATCACCGCGACCGCGGTCACCGCAGGCAACGTCGGGGATGTCGAACCGGCCGCCGGACTCATCGCCGACCTCACCGACCAGGCCTGTGGGGCTCGTAAAGTCGGTTCGGCTACGCTGCCTGCGAATACTCGTTGATAAGCCCGCCGAGGATCGGTCGCCGGTGGACCCGAGCGGCGTTGAGGTCAACGGCGTGCGGCGCAGGTTTCGGTGGCCGCTGATCCAGCGATTGGTGTGGTCGATGGCCGTTGTAGTGGCGGGTGTACTCAGCGAGCACGGCCGCAAGGTGGCGCTCGCCGACGTTGAGCATCCGGTCGGTGCACTCCCGGCGTACGGTGCCCACCCACCGCTCGGCGAAGGCGTTTGCGCGGGGTGCCTGCGGCGGGGTCTTGATCACCTTGATGCCGTCCGCGGTGAACACCCCGTCGAAGACGGCCGTGAACTTCGTGTCTCGATCGCGGAGCAGGAACCGCAGCTCAGCCGCGCGCTGGCCGAGGTCCATCAGTAGATTCCGTGCCTGCTGGGCCACCCAGGCGCCGGTTGGATGGGCGGTCACCCCAACCACGTGGACTTGGCGGGTGGCGATCTCGACGAAGAACAGCACGTAGATCCGCTTGAGTAACACGGTGTCGATGGTGAAGAAGTCGCAGGCCAGGATCGTGTGGGCCTGGGCGGTCAGGAACTGCTTCCAGGTGGGTCCGGACCGCCGGGGTGCCGGGTCGACCCCGACCTGGTTGAGGATCATCCACACCGTGCTGGCCGCCACCGGGTAGCCGAGGCCGACCAGTTCGCCCTGGATGCGGCGGTGCCCCCAGGTCGGGTTCTCCGCCGCGAGTCGCAGCACCAGCTCACGGATCTGCTTGTCGACCGGTGGCCGGCCCGGCCGGGCATGCGGGTACGTCCATCGCCGGGTGAGGAGTTCACGGTGCCACCGCAGCAGCGTGGCCGGGGTGACGAAGAACGCCGACCAGCGCGGGCGGGGCAACAGCCGCGACAGCGCCGCCAGCACCATCCGGTCGGCCGGTTGCAGGTCGGGGCGGGTCACCTGTCGGCGCAGCACCGCCACCTGATGGCGGAGCACCAGGATCTCCACATCCTTCGCCCCACCGTCGCGAGCGATCTGGGACATCATCTGCAGGATCAGGCGAAGCAGCAGGTACAGCAACGACGCGCTCATGCCGACGAACATGCCGGCTGCGCCAGGCTCGAGCTCGCACAGAACCGCACTTCAGACGGCCGAACCGAATATTCGAGCCACACACGCCGCCGCATGCCGCGGCGTCTGCACCTCATCGCGACGTGGTCACGCCCGCACGCATCCGGCAACGGCTGCACTCTCGGACCCTTCGTCCGCGCCAGCGCTCCTCAGTGCGGTCGAACGAGCCGGCGTGATCGTCGCCTCTACCCAGCGTTAGCAGCCAGAGTGTCAGCTTTCCGACCGTTGAGTGATCGGACACCGAGACTGTAAGGTCCCACCTGACCTGACACAGGGGAGAAACGGGCGACATGCGACCAGGGATCTTTGCGGCCTTTGTCGTGCTCGGCCTTGTTGCCCTCCCTTTCATGGATGCAGGCGGCGGCGCCTTTGCCGTAACAAGCGGGCTCGTGACCGGGGCTGCAATCCCCTTAATCGACTCGGTAATGCAAAATCGACGATGGCTAAAACTCGTTTGGTTTTCTCTGGTCTATCGCAGGCAGAGCATCCGGCTGTCAATCTCGTATCTTTACAGAATCAAGATTGACGGACTTTACCTGTTGACTCAAGGTAAGCGCTTTAACACTTACATACCCGTTGGCGGGGTGTACAAGTACGCCGAATCGGCTAGGCAACATCTTGACCATCTGGGGATCCTCACCGATGACCTGGTTCCTGTCGACGAATCGAGCAAAAACGACCTCAGGATCCGAGTCCCGGGCAAAAACCTCGTTGCGTTTTTCCGATGGTTCGAGTCGGGCGAGTCCCGGGAGACCTCTCCGTGGCGCGAGTTCTGGGAAGAACTAGTCGACGAAGGCCTTGTGTCTGCTCACGCTTTCCCGTGGATCTTCGAACGTAAGGTCCGGCGGCATGTGACGCCCATACGTTACAGCAAGATTGCCCAGAGCCGGGAGATCTTTGTTGCAGATATTTATGAGCTAGATGCCACGACCGAGCAAGCAAAAGAACTCGAACGCCTGCGTAATGGAGCAAACCCTTCAATACTTTGGGTGGATGCGAACCAGATCAGACGACGCGGCGTAGTCCCTGGGAAGAAGCAAGAGTACGAGATCGGTGAACCCGCCGAATGGGTTCTATAAATGATTCAGTGAATCCACTCGGCAGGGGTGATGCGAGTTGTGGCTTCCGAAAGTTGATTTGGGCGCAACATTATCAACAACCCATCAGGACCTTCTTGGTGACTGGTACCGGGATCCATGGGGATGGCCGGAGATCGACTGGGTCATTAAGCATCAGCCGTCCGTCCTCCAGGCTCGTTTAAACGGCAGAGGCGCCAACGCGTCCTGTTTGGTTGACGTGCCGAAGGAGAATTTCGCAACTCGCCCCGCCGTGGTGCTGGAGCCGGTTGATCGCTTGGCTTATCAGGCGATTGTCGGAATGGTCAGCAATGCACTCATTGGACGCCTCCACCCGAATGTCTTCGGGTGGAGGTTGCCTCGCGGGAAGCGAAGGTCGGGCAAGTATGCTCGTAATGACCGCGAGTGGGAGAAGTACCGGGCACACATAAGCGAGTTGGCGAACGTTTACGATGCGGCATTGAAGACAGATGTTGTCTCGTGCTTCGCCAGCATTCCCGTTGACCGCATATGCGCGCAACTTGATCAGCGGTTGAATTCAGTTGGCCGAGGCGCCGAGGCGGATCGCTTGAATTCGCTCTTGCAGTCCTGGGATAAGGTTCCTGGCCGATCGGGAATACCCCAACGCTGCCAAGCGTCCTCCGTTCTCGCGAATTTCTACCTTTCAGGCGTGGACGACGTTCTGGTTGATGTAAGCCAAGAAGTTCTCCGGCTCGGACAACCCAGTACACGTAGTTTTGCGCGATGGATGGACGATATCTGGCTCTTTGGTAACGATGCTGGCCAACTAAGGCTGGCTCAGATTGAGATCCAAAAGGCGTTGGGGCGATTGGGGCTCCAGCTTAATGTGGCCAAAACGAAGCTGCTTGAAGGCAATGCCGTCATCGATCAGGTCTTGAAGGTGGAGCACAGCGCAATCGACGAAGGCTTAGCGTCATCCCCGACCGACACCGGCCCACTAAACGCGCTAATCAACAAAATTGTTGAAGACAAGGAGAATGCCAATCGAACGACCGTGAGATTCGTTGCGGAGAGAATGAAGACGCATAAGAAGTTTCGGAAGCTGAAGTCTATCCAAGGCGTGGCAAACCGGATGCCGCATGTCGCGGATCACCTCGGCCGCCTCTTCCGAGACTCAAAGCGGGCAGCGAGGATGCAGGACTGGTTTCTTGATTATTGCAGCTCGCCATGGGGGAAAGTAGAATGGCCCGTTGCGCAATTCGCAACGATGTTCCCGTCCGATCGGAAATTGATGACGAAGGGCGTGATCAACCATCTAGCGACCGAGCTTGCCGAAAATGCGAATAGTTTACCATTGCTTGCGCTTGCCGCACAGCGTCTGGCTGCTTGGAATCCTCGTCTGGCAATTGATGCCATCGAAGCCTCTATCCCGCGGGTTAGCGGTCCACTGGAGCGTCGTGTCCTGGCGCTAGCTGGCCTCAACGCTGGCGCTCCTGCACAGCAGGTGCAACGATGGCTCAACGATTTTCCGGAAAATGCGATCACTGTAAGCCTGCTCAGCGAAATGTCATTCGTACCTCTCGTGTACGAGCTGGACTTTGCAGGTGATTGACGCTTCAGCCTCCTGGGCAGGCGGGTCAAGTGACCGCCCGGCTGACAGATCCGGATATTTGACCGGTCAAGAGGGTGCCCCGGTGGACCTATCCGCCTGCAAGGCTGTCCGACGTCGTCCGCAATCTCACTGCCCAACGGCGTTCGGTGGCGGCCGCCGCCTCGCATAGCGACGCTCTGCGGGCGTCCGAGGACGGCCGGAGGCCGCCCGCAGGGCGGTCCGCAGATGCGCTGCAACGTCTGACGACCCTCTGATCCGTAGCTCCGGGCGGTGCGGTCCTCTATGGCTGTCTCCGCAGGCCTTGGTAACCTCCTGGCGGCGCATGGTAGCTGTTCCAGCCTGATCGGTTGCTGTACTTCGCTGCTGTACTGCCGCCCCGTACCTGGCAGTCAGCCTCTCCGGCGGCGGGCCACGACTCGTGGTCCTCGGGTTAGCCAGTACAGCACGGCGGGTTGTCGGCCTGATGCATTGCCAACACCCGCTCCGCCTCCTGCCGCCACACGTCAACGTTTCCGCCGTAGTAGATGCTGGTCGACCAGGCTTCCCCCGGCAGTTCGCCGGCCGACACGTCGTCCAGCACGGACCGCAGCTCGTCAACGGCCCTCAGAGCCCGCTCGGCGGCCCTTACCTGTCCGGACGACTTCGGGTAGGCGTTAGACAGCTCGACCACGAGGTGGACGAGCCGATCGCGGGCTTCCTGGAGTTGGGCGCCGACCTCAACGTGCCTGCAAGCGGGCAGCTTGCGGGGGTTCCTGCTGGCCATGGTCATCCTTTCGACTTCGAGTGGAGGTGTCGCTAGTTGGTCGTGCACAGGTGATCGGCGGGTAGCGGGGTGAGCATGCCCTAGCCGGGCAGCAGAGCACCGGCCTGGCACCCTCTACATGACCCACGGTCGGGGTTGGTTAATGTGCGCGACGTCCGCTGCGTTGGTCGTAGAGATGCCAGCCAGCGGTGGTCATGGCGACGGCGAAGAACACGGCGAAGAACAGGCTCTTGGCGTTCGCCGTGATGCGCATGTGAGCGACGCCTGCCGGCGCGCCGGGCAGCTCCGTCCGGCTCACGACGTTGAGCGTCGCCCAGAAGTCTCCGTGCGCGATGGCGCTGCACATCTTCCAGGTAAGCAGATACGGCTTGTTGCCGCCTGGCATGGTGTCGCCGGCCGCCTTGACGATCTCGGCATAGCCGACGTGCTTGATGGCCGCACTCTCGTCGATGCCCCGCCGCTTCGCGATCGCCTTCAGTTGATCCAGGCGCTCCGCTTCGGTTCTCGGCCCGGTTACGCCGAGCAGCTTCTGCATCGCCTCGCCGCCGCGGATGTCGAGCGCGGTAAAGCGCAGTCGGCGCAGGATCCGCGCTGCGCGGTCGTCCGGGGAGAGTAGCCACACGGCCGCGCTCGCGTTCTCCAGGGCGGCGCGGGCCAGGGAGTACGGGGCGTACATGTGCATCACATGCGCGTCCTTCAGGAGTGTGCGCAGGCAGTGCAGATGGTCGACAGCGTGAGAGAGCGCGTGCCAGGCGGCCTGGCTGAGCTGATGCGGGTGAACCTCCTTGTCGTCGCGGCTCAAATCGCTGCGCTCCTGAGGACGCGCGCGCGGCCCCTCAGGGTCCATGCGCTTCAGCCACGGTTCAATCTTGTCGAGGTGCAGGAGCATCTCGGCAAACAGCTGCTGCTCCTCGGTTGCGCTCGCGGTCATGTAACGACGGTAGAACCCGGCGGTGGCGCCGGGAAACCGTAAATCGGCGGCCCGCACGATCATGTCCAGGGCGGTGAGCCGTGCCGCACGCGCCGAAGGAGAAGGGGCGCGCCGGAACCAGCGCCAGCCGTTGACGCGGGGAACGTCTACACGCTGTCGCCCTCCGTCGGCGGATCCTCGGTCTCGTCTGACTCGTTCGGCGTCACTTCCTTCGCCAGAGTCACATTCTCAGGCGTGATGGTCATCGGGTCACCAATGCCGAGCAGACTCACGAAGAAAGTTGTACTGACTGAAGACCAGGGGAGCCGCCTATCCCGACGATATGCCTTGACGTCCCAACTCTCGGCGAGCGCGCGCTCGGCGACCCTCTCTATACGTCCTATAGCGCTATTCGCGGCTTGCTTCCGCGGGACTCCACCTCGTTGGTAGTAGGCTGCGCTGTCCCTAGCGGCCCTCCAAATGAAATTGTATAGCGCACCTAGCGAGAAATAGTTGAGAGCATCCGCGAGGACGTCGCGGGTTCTCTCGCCAGGATTGAAGTCGAGATTATGATCCTCCATGCAGAGTTCGAGGTAAGCGGTAGCTTCCTCTAGCATTACGGCATCCCATTCGTCCGCCCAGCCAAACTGCCAAGAATCGGGCCAGCTACCTGCAAACGCCGTCCGCACGCTTTTTACTAGCGCCGCGTTAATGCTCCCTGTCGGCCCAGATCCCCGGACTGTCCACCTGACAGCGTCCACGTAGAGGCCAGCCCGTTCGGTGTCGTCTTTCTCAACCCACCCGAAGGCAGACGGAGGTGTAGATGGATGCACGGTGACTAGGCCGGCATTCCATAACTCAGTGATCCGCTTCCGTCCATCCTCGCTGCGCGCAGCGTACTGCTCGCCGAGCCAAGCCTTAAGCGGGATCGAGCAGGTGTAGTTTTCATCGATAGGATTTCGGAAAAGCGCCAGAAGAGACACGGCCTGTCTCAGGGTGAGGTCCTGCGTAACTACTGGTTCTTGATCGCGGTGACCAAAGCGCTGCTGAACCTCCGCGACTAGCCTTTCCTGCCGCTCGACTGCCGCTTGCTTCTCAGCCTCTTCGACTTCCAAACGACAGGGAGTGCATACCATCGATCGGGTAGCGGAAAGCCGCCGGTTCTGATCCAACTCGGTTCGAGTGGATGCTGTCATTCCAAAACCGCACTGGTCGCACGGGGACTCAGGGTCCCTGGCAATTACGGCGACGCGAAGGCGTTGCGTTAGGGCTATCTGGGAGATCTTGGCCGTGCTGGCGACCTCCCTTACTGTGTAACGCCAACCACCCTCCGAGTTCAATGCCCAGTAGTTAATGGCCATCTGCTCGGCTTCCCCGTCGCCGTTCATTAACTTCAGCTCGACGGCAAGCTGGTGTTTGTCGTCACTCACTCCACCACCCTACGAGATTGGGCAACGGGGTGGAAGGTTGCTGATCTGCTGTGGATCTGGCATCGCAGCAGCTAGCTCGCGACGCCATCGGACCTGCCTGCTGCGCCCGTCCGGCCGCTCTTTCAGCACGTCCATCGGCCCGCGCTCCGCATCTGTGCCATCACTGTCTGCCGCCGACCCACACACCGTGGAGCGGGCCAGGGCCAGGGTGACCAGGTGGAGCGCCCTACCGGACGTACGACCCTGTCGCCCTGGCCCTGGTCTGCTCGGCTTGTCTGGGTCGGTGGCTGGCTGGATGGCATCCCACCTCAACCACCCACCTACCGGAACCGTTCGGCAACTCCATCTCGGAGTCGTCTGCCCCCCGCCGGAGGCACAGCTCTAACCCCGCCCCCTCCCTCACCTTCCACCCCTCCCACCACCTTCACCCCTTCCCCTCCTTGGGCTCCAGCGGCCATCCGCGGTTGGTCGGCAACACCGTCTCCCCGTGGTGGCCTCCGGCTCTTCGGGGTCTCTGGATCGTCGGGAACGGGTGAGAGAGTGTCCGCCTGGCCCTGGTCGTTCTTCGGGACTCGTCACCGGGTCACTTCACTGACCCAGGGGTGACGCGCGGGGCGGGGCGTGGGGTTCGGGCCGGCTGGTTTTCCGCCCCGGCGCCCTTGCGCCGGGGCGGCGGCTCCGCAGGAGCCGTTTGCCGCGCCCCGGCCCGCGCCGCGCGGAGCGCCTTGATCTCTACAGAGAGTGTTTCGGCAACGCGGCGCCAAAGATATGAGAGGGCTTCTATGTGCTGGCGGTAATCAACCGGCGGAGGCGTTCCACTGCTGCCTGAATCGCTTGCTCGGGGCCGGGCCGGCTCGGACGCCACTCCACGACGACTGGGCGGACGGCGTCGGCCAGACCGGCGACCGCTTCCTCACTGTCCGGGTCGGGTAGTCGACCTAGTGTCGCGTGTCTGAAGTGACTTTATGGTTGTCGGCGGTGGCTTACCGCCAGGCTGCGATGTCGGTAAGTTCGCCTGTTTGTAGGTTGGGTCGTCCCCAGAAGTCGCCAACTCGGGTTGTGAACACGGCGACGAGGCCGGTCGGGTCGGTGTAGACCTGGTAGAACCCGATGTGCCAGTAGGGCTGGGTGGCGACGTGGGGTGGGTGCAGCCGTAGCCGTTCGGTGCCGTCGGGGTTGAGGACCGCCGCGTTGTCGGTGCGGGGGTCCGGGCCGGTGTGTGCTTCGACCACGATGATGCTGGGTGGGTCGGACCAGGCGGTGACCGTGTGCGGTGGTGCCGGATAGCGTTTCATGATCTTGCCTGGGCCGTATGTCCAGGTGACCAGGGTGTCGCCTTGGCTCCAGAGAAGTTCAATGGGCGGCGGTGAGTCGAAGGCCATGACTGCTCCGGCTTGCGGGTCGAGGTTGCAGCCGGTTGGGCGTGCCGGCGGCGGTGGCTACGACGGCTGATGGCGTTGACGGTTTGCTTTGGTGAGGATCTGATCCGCGGTCTTGGTCCAAGTGAAGGGCTGGCAGCGCTGGTTGTAGGCGTCGATGAAGGTGCGGATGGCGCCGATGAGGTCGGGAACGCTGGTGAAGGTGCCGCGGCGGATGGCCTGGCGGGTGATGATGCCGAAGAAGATCTCGACCATGTTCATCCAGGAGGCGCCGGTCGGGGTGAAGTGCATGGTGATCCTGGGGTTGCGGGCCAGCCAGGCCTTCACGTTGGGGTGGCTGTGGGTGCCGTAGTTGTCGGCGACCACGTGCAGCTCGACCCGGGGGTGGGCCTTGGCGACCTGCTTGAGGAAAGCCAGGAACTCGCCGTTGCGGTGCCGCGGGTGGCACGCATCCGCGGTGATCCGGCCGGTGGCCACCTCCAGGGCGGCGAACAAGGTGGTCGTGCCGTGACGCTTGTAGTCATGGGTACGGGCCTCGGCCTGATCGAAACGCATCGGCAGCAACGGCGCGGTCCGGTCCAGGGCCTGAATTTGGCTCTTTTCGTCGACGCAGACAACAATGGCCTTGGCAGGCGGATCGAGGTAGAGCCCGACCACGTCACGGATCTTCGCTTCCAACTGCGGATCGGTGGAGAACTTGAACGTCTCGATCCGGTGCGGTTGCAGGCCCCAGTCTCGCCAGATCCGAGCCACCTCGGCGAAGCTGACCGGCATCCCCTCGCCGCGCAAGTGATCAGACAGTAACCGGGACGACCAGTGCGTGATGCCCAACTGCGCCGGTGGCGGATTGAGGGTCGCGACGACCACGGTGGTCTCGTCGATGACCGGCGGGCGTCCCGAGCGCGGCAAGTCCGCCAACGCGTCAATCCCACCCGCGCCATAACGGTTACGCCAAGCCAGCACCGTCGGGGTGGACACACCAACTTGCCGACCGATCACCGCGTTGGGCAGACCTTTGGCAGCCAACAACACGATCCCCGCCCGTTGCACATGACCAGCTGGCGCGGCCGAGGAGCGAGTCAACGCCGCAAGACGAGCCCCATCACCGGGGCGCAGGACCAACGGCTCAGCAACAGACACGCCTCATTGTCCCGCTCACACCACGAAACCACTTACGACACGCGACACTAGAAGTGCCATCACTCGTTCAAGTAGGCGTCTGACGCGGGCAGCGCAGCCTCAGGGGTCGGGTGCACACTCTCGGCGTGCCGTTCTTCAACCCGCCCTCGATCAACTGGGACACAGTGGCCACGGCAGGTGCGACCGCCGCGTTCGTGACCCTCGCCGTGGAGTACATGGCGAAGCCTCGCCTGGAGGCCCGCAAGGAGCGGGTCCTGGAGGATGCGCGTCTGCGCCGCGACCTCGTCACCGCGATGATGGATCTCTCCCTGTCGGCCAGCATCATCATCAGCCAGCTGCCGGATGAAGCCTCCGCCGAGGTCAAGCAGTCGCTGCGCGAGGAGCGGAAGCGCCACTACGAGCGGATGAGTTCCCGGATCAATGCACTGCATGACGAGGCTGGCAGGTATGCCCGGGCGTTCAAGGAGCCCAAGCGGACCGGCGTCCTTCGCTACCTCAACTGCGTGAAGGGCGTGGTGCTGTCGCCGCGGACTCGCCACCGGCAGGCTGAGGTCGTGCATTCCCTGGCCGTCCCGGCGGTGACGATCCTAGAGGGCACGCTGTGGTGGCCGATCCCGTACGCCAAGGCGTGGATGAAGCTCGAAGGGCTGGTGGCGGACACGGAGGTGCCCGCCGACGGCGAGGAAGCCGTTGCCCCGCATCAGCGGCGGCCGCGATCGTCTACCGGGGATCCAGCACGGTCGTGAAGATGTCGGATCCGTCGGTGAACGAGACTCGCACTCCGGGGCGTCTCTCTCCATCGGCGGGGACACCGTACGTCGCTACGTCCTTGACGTCGGGGTGGTGCGCGCCGGCCACAACGGCGGCGATGGCTTCGGCCCACTCGGCCGCGGACTCCGGCGGCCGCCGCACGGCAACCTGCGCGACCTTCGACCACACCGACACATCGACTTCGTCTACGTCTGCCGAACGACCGGCGGTAGCCTGACAGCCCAAGTCGAAGAAGTCGGCGGCGCCAAGTGGGTACCCGTCGAGGACTTGGCGGCTTTCCGCACGCCTGCCGAACTCCCCGCTCTCATCACCGAAGCCGCCCGGTTGATCCCTCAACCGGCTTGAAAGGCTACGGAAGGGAGAACCAAGCGGAGGGCGCTGCGGGGTTCGCCCGGCGTCCTCCGCGAGGTCGATGGGTTCACCGCCCACCCGGTTCACCGCCGACGTCACCGAAGCCGTCGGCCTTGCACTCCCAGCTGCAAAAGGGATCACCGGTCGTGCGGTTGGCGGGTCGGCAGTGCCCGGAGGCCACCTCGTGCTCGGCGGCTCTGTGCGCCCGCGCCGCATTCGAGGCAGCCGAGATCCTGACGTGGTAGATCAAAACGGACGTCTCGGCTTGCTGGGAGGAAGCGCAGGTACTCGCTGGAGGCGGTACTGCGGAGCAGGCCGGTGACGTTGAACAGGAAGTCATTTGCGGCGTGGGCCGATGCGATCGCGTTGAGGGTGATCACGCTCGGCGCGATGATGGTTGGGTCATCGACGTAGCGCTGCGCCTGCCGTTCCTCTGGGCTGACCGCCTCATCTTGTAGCCGGGCGCTGTTGATCAGTCCGTTGCACCAGAGGCAGCCGAGATCGGGTGTGACGGGCCGATATACGGCGAAGACGTCCAGGATTTCTCCCGTGGTCTTGTTCGCCTGGACCTTGGCTCCTACTTGTGCACCTGGGATGAGGTACTGGTGGGTGAGCGCGTTGAAGACCAGGCGTGCCTGCATCGAGTCCGCGGCGAGGAACAGGTAGTCGCAGTCGACGAACCGATTCGCGACGGCGGCGTGGGTGATGTCACCGAAGATCGCCTCGATCTTGCCGGCTGGGTTCGCCACGCGGGCGGCGCGGGCGGCGATACGGACCTTGGGGGAGGCGAACCGTTTCCCGATCCGGCGCAGCCACTCGGGCCTGCCGTCGCGGACGAGCCAGGTTAGGGCGTCGAAGCGGGTACTACCGGCCACGCGGGGAAGGTTCGTGATCTCGATCCGCTCCGGGTCGGCGATGATGAGGTGGCCGACACCGAGCCGGGCGAGCTGTTCGATGATCAGCGACCCGGCACCGCCCGCGCCGATGACGCCGACCTTCAGTTCGGCAAGTACGTCTTGGCCGCGGTCACCGAACAGTCGCGTGTGCCGGTCGTACGCCGGGTCGGCGTGGGCTGGCAGCGGGCGAGGCGCCGGGTAAAGCGTCCTGATCGGCGTGCCCAGCACGCGGGTGTGCGAGAGCGGCACCTGAGTTCCGTCGGTGAGCCAGATGTCCCCGGCGGCGGCGTTGCGAGCGAAGACCAGCGCTCCTACCGGTTGCCCTTTGGCGATGTCCAGCAGGGCTGGATAGCCCCGCCGGTGAGATGCCATGTCGGTGGCGGAGAACGCGACGGAGTCGCTACCGCCGTGGCAGTGGACGGCCAGGTAAACCAGTTGTTCGTCTCGGCAGTGCCGGATCCGGTCGCGGATGAATGATGCGCTGAGCATCCTGTATCCGCGAGTGCCGGGAAGGTAGTCCTGCCCGTCGCGGGCGAGGAACAGCTCACGCGCCAGCAGGCGGGTGCCGCGAGGGGTCGAGGTGATTCCGGCGGCGATGACCGCGCCGTGCTCGTCTCCGTCGCCCGGGAAGAGGTGCCGTTCGAGTTCCCGCATCATCTCGCCGGGGATGACGAGGCTCCACGGGCTCATGGGTGCGTGCGTAGCCATGTGAGCACCTTCAGCAGCTTGAGGACGGCGGTGTCGGTTGCGGGGTTGAGGTGGTTGGAGCGACGCGACAGCTGGATCGCTGGTCGTCCCTCGAAAGTGGAAGGGCTGGTGCCTTCTCCGAGCGGTCGTTGGTCGCGCCGTGTCAGGTCGCCCCTGACGTAGTGCGGGTACACGTCCGAGTACGGGTACTGGAAGGTGATCCGGAAGCCGATCCAGGTGTCGGACTGGTCGTAGAGCGGGCCAGGGTCGGTGCCTTCGACGATTACGAAGGCACCTCCCTCCCCGTCCTCGCGAACCGTGACCTGACTCGGTGCCACGGTCGCTCGGATCTTCTCGATGGCGTCGGCCACCGCAGGGTTCATCGTCATCGTTCAGGAGTTGTCGTCGTCCGCAACGGCCGTGAACCGGGAGTGCTTGTTGAGCCGCACTTCGTCGGTGTCGCCGACGATGCGGGTGTGGTGGTTGGGCAGCTCCTCTGAGAGGAGGAACGACAGCTCGATCTGGACGCCAGCGTCGATAGCGGCCTGCTTGATCTTCAGGCCAGTGGCCTGCGGGCCGTCGATGCGGACGGGCTTCTCGTTGACAGTGATGGTGATCAGGTGATCACGCGTGTTGATCTCCTGCGCAGGAACGGCGGCCATGCCGTACCTCCCATGCTCGATTGCGATACTGGCGGCGGGTTGCCATCCAGCGATCCCAGATTAGACTGCTGATTCGACTCTTGCAACTGGAGGTGTGCGTGACCAAGGCCGGATGGTTCGACGCCGAGGGCTTCTACGCTGCACTCGACGCCCAACGGCAGGCGCGAAAGCTGACCTGGAAGCACGTCGCCGGCGAGTCCGGCGTGAGTGCGTCCACCCTGACTCGGATGGCGCAGGGCAAGCGCCCCGATGTTGATGGTCTGGCCGCGCTCGCCGCGTGGTCAGGGCTGGACACCAACCACTTCGTGCGCTCAGAACTGAAGCCCGAAAGGCCGGAGCCCTTGGCGATGATCTCTACCTACCTGCGCAGCGACCCCCACCTGACTGACGAGGCCGCCACCGCCCTAGACGAACTGATCAAGGCGACCTACGAGCGGCTGCGGAAGGACCAGTAGACCGATGGGGTTTCGGCGCGGCTTCAAGACCGAGGCCAACGACATCGCCCGAGACGTCCGAGCCGAGCTTGGACTTAGGACGACTGATCCGATCAACCCGTGGAGTCTGGCTGAGTACCTGACCATCCCCATCATCAAGTTGTCCGACTTCGGAACGGATGCGCCAAAGGCGGTCAGCCACTTCAGTCAGACGGACACGTCCGCCTTCTCGGCAGTAACGGTCTTCCATGGAACGCGGCGCACCATCGTGCACAACGATGCACACACGCTCGCCCGGCAGGCAAACAACCTCTCGCACGAGATCTCGCACGGTCTCCTGCAACATCCGCCGACTCCTGCTCTCGACGAGCAAGGCTGCCGTAACTGGAACAGAGACGTCGAAGATGAGGCGGCATGGCTCGGCGCGGCCCTGCTGGTCTCCGAGGAAGCTGCGCTCGCCGTCGTTCGACAGCGACTGCCGATCGACGAAGCGGCTGAAAGATATGGTGTCAGCCCGGAACTTATGACCATGCGGATCAACGTCACGGGTGCCCGAGCGCGCGTTCAACGGTTCAGGCCCCGCTGGTAGAGCTCGACCCTGCCTGGAGGCAGGTCGATGACCTTGGGTTTGGCCCCGCAACCACGTCGTAAGGCCAGACCCAAGGTTTCATCAAAAGGCCGAAGACAACATCGGCCAGTGGTGGCCTCCCGACTACCTTCCAACTTGCACTTGGGTGGCGTTCCAGCGGCAGGACCGCCAACCAGCGCCACTATCCGGCTCCCCGGTCGGCGAAGGCGGGTAGCCCTGCCGGCAGCGCCCAGTCGGCAGAGGCGCGACGACGTTGTCAGCAGACCCTTGCTTCGCATTGTCAGGGCTGACGGTAGACGAGTGGGTGGCTCGGCGTCAGCCCATCCAGAGGCGGGCGCCGGCGTGGAGGAGGTCGGACTTGCGGCGCTCGTAGTCGGGCATGGCTCGTTCCGCCGTGGTCACCCGCGGCGCTGACCGCCGGCGACCTCTGTCATGAGCCTCGCGGTAGCCCGGCATGACCTGACAGCGCCAAACCCGAGCCGTGCCCGATAGATGTCCGCTACCAGCGGGGCAGCGGTTCGCCACCAAAAGCCGGGGTCCGTGACTCCGACTGGATCGACCGCCCGGCGCCGCCTACGGTCGGCACCGACCGCCGGACGAGGCCGGCGCGCAACTCAACATCATCCACGGCCGCACGGTCCAGGTATAGGCCCTGGTCACCATCCGCCCACGCATGTCGGGCGTCTGCCGCACCAGTTTGCCGGGCAACTGCGCTCGCCGGGCTCGACGGCGAACGCTGTCGCGGGGTTCGCGCGCAGACGGCGGCAACCTGTAGTCGCAGCCGGCGATGCCACGCCGCGCATAACACCGCTACCTTTAGCTGGTGACATCGGGCGGAAGGCTTGGCCGCGGTCTGCGTGACCAACTGCGCGTGTATCAGGTTTTCGCAGAGCAGCACTACTGGCAGCGACGGCGAAGCCCCAGTTTCGTTCTGCCGGTGGCCACGTCGGTCTGCGGCGACCCGCCGCCGAACCCGCCCCGCGTGTCACGGCTGCACTGCCCCATGTGCGCACTCAGGTTACCGCTCGGAGAAATGACGGTCGAGCACGCGCCCCAGCGCGGCGGGCAGTCTCGGCTCGGACCGGCCGCCGTGGCGGTGCTGACCTGCCAGAGCTGCAACAACACGGCCGGCCGCGGGTTCGAGGGTGACGCGGCCGCGTTGCTGACCGACGACCAGCCGTTAGATCTAGCGCCTGGTGAGCTGGACGAGCTCACCCGCCGGCGTGCTGAGGTGGAGCGGATCCTGAGTATCCGTCTGCTGGTCACCCCGCTGCCGTTCCTGCTATCCGACGTCAAGTCGGCCTACCTCATCGCGTTCGCCGCGCTCGGCTACCGGTGGGCCCTGAGCCCGGAGGTGCGCGGCGTTCGCGCCGCTCTCACCGCCGGGGCGGAACCGTCGCCGCGTCAGGCCACAGTGGTCCGGGCTAAGGACGGGGACCTGCCGGCCGGCCCGGGCGTGGTGCTCGAAGTTGCGCGTCCCGCCCCGTGCGTCATCGTCACGGCCGCGACCGGCTATGGGGTCATCTTGCCGATGCCCGGCTCGGCGATCATCCCGGCCGCTAATCAGCTCGATCGGCTCACCGTCCGGCGCTACCCGTGGCCGCAGACCGCCGCCCACGCCAGGGTCAACGAGGTCGAGCGCGCGTACAGGCTCGGCACGTTGTTCCACGCTGATTTGTGCCACCCCCACCAACTTCCCACGAGCAGCGCGTAATCCGTCTGGGCGCGGGGAGGATCAGCCCGAGAACCGCGCCCGGCTTGAGGAAAATTAGCCTCGGTCTTTCACGGCTGTCGTGATCTTGAGGGTTGGGACTGTCGGGTAGAGACAGCGAAGTGCCTGCCGCGTAAGGAAAACTGACCGGTGTCGAGTCGTTCAGAGTTCCACGCGCGGAAGGCACTTCGTAGGTGCAGAGTACCGATTGGTCCAGAGGGTTATCCGTCGAGGTCGGCGGTCGTGGTGTGGTGTCGCACGCCGGGATGGTGTTGCTGCGGACTCTCGCCGACAGGACCGGCCTGACCGGGGCGTTGTCGCAGGCGGTGGCGCGTCGGGGGTTCACGCCGGGCAGGGACCGGGGCCGTGTCCTGATCGATCTCGCGGTGATGATCGCTGACGGTGGTGAAGCGATCGCCGACATCGACGTGGTCCGGCATCAGGCGGACTTGTTCGGCCGGATCGCCTCGCCAGCGACGTGCTGGCGGGCTCTCGACGAGGTCGATGACGTACGGGTGCGGCGAATCGCCCGGGCACGGGCGAAGGTGCGGGCCCGGGTGTGGTCGTTGTTTGACCGGTTGCCGGCCGCTCGCGCCGCGGGTCGGGACATCGGGGCCGGTGTGGTGGTCCTGGACGTCGACGCGACCCTGCTGGCGGCGCACAGTGAGAAGGAAGGCGCGGACAAGACCTACAAACGCACCTTCGGGTTCCATCCCCTCCTGGTCACCTGCGACAACACCGGGGAGATGCTGGCCATCCAGCTCCGGCCGGGCAACGCGGGGGCGAACACCGCCGCCGATCACCTGCACGTGTTGACCGAGGCGTTCGCGCAGGTCCCAGCCGCCCACCGGCGGCATCTGCTGGTGCGGGCCGACTCGGCCGGTGCCACCCACGCCGTGCTCGACTGGCTCACCGCCCAGGACGCGAAGCGGGGCCGGACGGTCGAGTACTCGATCGGCTGGTCCATCGGTGAGGCGGAACGCCAGGCGATCACCGGCGTCCCCACCTCGGCCTGGACACCGGCGATCAACGCCGACGGTGGCCTGCGCGACGGCGCGCACGTCGCGGAACTGACCGGCCTGCTCACCCTGACCGGCTGGCCGGCCGGCATGCGGGTCATCGTCCGCCGGGAACGGCCACACCCCGGCGCCCAGCTGACGCTGTTCGAGGAACGCGACGGCTGGCGCTACACCGCGTTCGTCACCAACACCACCATCGGTGCCCTGCAGTGGCTGGAGGCCCGCCACCGCGCTCACGCCCGCGTGGAGGACCGGATCCGCTGCGCCAAGGACACCGGCCTGCGCCGACTGCCTTCCCGCGAGTTCGCCATCAACCAGGCGTGGTGCACCCTCGCCGCGATCGCCATCGACCTGATCGCCTGGCTGCAGATCCTCGCCCTGACCGGCGACCTGGCCCGCTGCGAACCGAAGACGCTGCGCTACCGCCTGTTGCACACCGCCGCGCGCCTGGTCCACGGTCAACGCCGCCGACGACTACGCATCCCATCAACCTGGCCCTGGGCCGACCAGATCACCGCCGCGTTCACCCGGATCGCGGCCATCCCCGCACCCGGCTGACCACCACAGCCGCCGCCCCACCGACCGGAGGAACCCAGGAGACCACGCCCGCCGCCGCGACAGACGGCCCTTCGCCATACCCCGGACCACATTCATCGGAGATCAACGATCGACCGCCCAGGGTCGATACATCCGACGCCAGCCATGAACGATCGAGGTTAGGTGACCAGATAGGTCGGGCCAGCGCCTTGGTCGCGGCCGATGAGGGACGTCCAAGCGGCCTGCTATGCGGCCGTCAGGTCTTCCCAACCATTCGTACCCAGCCACCGCAGGAACGCCTTGGCCAGCCTGTACTTGGAGAAGCCGGTGATGTCGGCGGTGAGGATGCGGGAGGCAGTTGCGCAGCCCCACCCGCCAGTCGCGGCGGGCGTTCGGTCCCGCCTCGTGCAGCTCTGGAATACGGCAGCCCTTGCAGCGTCAACAGCTCCGCCGTCCACTGGATCGCGAGATCGGATCCGGTCGAGCTGCGGGCGCAGCTTCACATGAACGAATGCGTGCCGGTACTTGACCGAGATCTCGCGAACCGCTCGCCGCTGATCATTCCCATTCCCCGGAAGAGCTCGAACACGAGCCGTCCGCTTGGTCCCGTTTTCTGCTCGCCGACCGTGGTGAGGCTTCGCGACACTCGCATACGTGCCGTTGGAGGGCCTCGCCGCGTGCGCCGGCAACCTGTCGCGCCCCCGCCGCATGAACGAGCGCAACCGGTGGTAGCGCTCGGAATGTGCTCGGTGAGTCATGGGCAGGGCGGGGCAGCTCTGGTCATTGTCGGGCAGCGGTGGGTACCAGGCGTTGCCAGGCGATGATCACATGCTCGGTGTGTGCTCCACTGGTCGGAGCAACGGCGGCTGCCAGCGGTGAGCACGGGTGGGCACTCCTGGGCACTCGTGGCTATCCGCTGGCAGGTAAGCTGGGCCATCGCGCCCTCGTAGCTCAGGGGATAGAGCATCGGTTTCCTAAACCGTGTGTCGCAGGTTCGAATCCTGCCGGGGGCACCTCGAAGATCAGCCTAAATGCCGCCTGAGCTGGTGATATACACAGCACCCGATTGGCCGGCATATGCAGCCATAGGCCACCAGAGGTGGCCGTTTGTCGTAGGTCGCGGAATATGCGCGGAATGATCTTGAGGGTGTCTGCCCACTCCTGTTCGATTTCTGGCGCCGACTGTCTCCACGTGATCACCAGTGGTAGGCCAGGTTCACGGCTAGTGCGGCCACCGCAATGGAGAAGAACACGGCCCATCCCACGAGCTGGCGGGAACCCACTCGCAGGTGCGCAAAGAGCGCGCCGAGGAAGTACAGCACGAGGCCAGCGGCGGCGAGTGTCCCCAGCAGTGGCACGGCGAACCCGGCCAGCAGTCCCAAAGAGCCCGCCGCCAGCAACGCGCCCAACACCGGTACCCACGACCGTGGCACGCGCTTCATGTCCGCCTGGGCCTTTGGATAGTCGTGGCCGATCAGGTAGGTGACGGCGGCGATGCCGGTGAAGACCGAGGCGAGGATGGTGACCGTGACGTAAGCGGCGAACATGAGCCCTCCTTGTGGTTGCTTGCTTCAAGGACGAGCTAGCCCTGCGGGATGTTACGTGCAGTGCTGTGACCTGAAGCACAGGCATTGGCGCGGCCCCGCTATCGCCTTCCGTTGAGAAAGCCGGCCAGTGCATCGTTGATCGCTGCCGCGTCTTCGGTAGGCATAACGACCACCTGTGCGTGTGCGAGAAGACGGCGTGCGCGATCTGCCACGGCTTGTGCATTGTGGTGCCGCGACTTCCAGCCAGTACGAGAAGTGTTGGTATGACAAGCTTCTGAAGCATCGCCGGTTTTGGTAAGGCAGTCCAGACCGGACTCGTCCGGCTTTCCGGATCCGGAACGGCGACCATCATGCGGGCCAGGCCACCCCGGTCAACGCCTCGTCGATCCGGCCACGCGGATGTCAGCGCCAGCCACCGCGCCTCCTCCCAGACGCGGGAGTACGTCGAGGCGGCAACGACGTTGCCCCGCTCGCTGCGGAACAGGCGGCCGTCCTTGGCGACCCCGAACCGCTCGATGTGCTCTCGCAGGATCTTCACCGGCGCGGGCGGGATCGGCACGCCGCGCGGTTCGTCCTCGGCCCGGTGCTTCAGCCCCCGATCGTAGCCGCGTCCATGATCCGCTTGAGCGTTTCGAACCACTGTTCCGAACTGCCGAAGGAACCGTCACGCGTTTGTTCAGGTGGTGACGGTGTCGTTCCAGTCGATCCGGTAGCCGTGCACCGGTCCGAACATCTTCTTCGGCTTGAGGAATGTCTTCATCGCCAGGGGCATGAGGACGCTCATCATCGCGCTGCCCACCGGGCCGAAGGCTTTCTGCCGGTTGTTCTTCATCGCGTTCTCGGCAATCTTCTCGACCCGGTCGCGGCGCAGCCGCTCGTATGCGGCGAAGGCGGTGGGCGCGTCGGGTAGGTCGCGCAGGCAGCGCGCCACCTGGATCGCACTCTCGATGGCCAGCGACGCACCCTGTCCGGAGCTTGAGGAGGGCGCGTGCGCGGAGTCGCCGACCAGCACCATCCGGCCACGGTGCCAGCGCGGCACCGTGGGCAGGATCTCCAGCGAGCCGATGACGATCAACTCGTCCGCGTTGGCGTGCTGGAGTACGTCATGGGCGGGCATGTCGTCGGTGTGGATCAGCTGAAGTCGCTGAAGCCATTCGGTCGGCGGCACGTCGCGGGCCTGGGCCATCGTCATCGGCTGCTCGCTCGGGAGGTTGCTGAACCACATCGTGCGGCCGGTAGGCCCGGTCCAGTAGCCGAAGAAGGCCCGCTTGCCGAAGGCGAAGTACATCGCGTCGGGCTCCCCGGGCGCTTCGCCGTCGGCCAGACCGCCCATGCCGAGCAGGCCGACGTACCGCGGGTCGGGCGCCGCCGGATCGATCAGCTTGCGGACCGTCGATCGGATGCCGTCCGCGCCGATGAGCACATCCGCGCTCGCGGTGCTGCCGTCGGCGAACCGTGCGGTCACCCCGCTCGGCGTCTCGTCCACGCCGACCAGCCGCTTGCCGAACTCGACCTTGATCCCGCTGGCGAGCGCGTGCTCATGCAGGACGCGCAGCAGTTCGTGACGCCACATCGCCAGGCCGGGCTGGCCGGGCAGGTTGGCGAACTCACCGAACCGCCGCCCGCGTCCGTCACCGATGACCATCCGCTGGATCGGCTGCCCGATGGCCCGTACGGCGTCGTCCGCCCCAATGATCCGCAGCGCTTCGAGGCCGTTGGGCGCGACCATGAAGATGCCGCCGATGCCGTCCGCCGGGCGCGCGTACGCGTCGTAGACGGTGGCCTCGATACCCGCCTTATGCAGCGCCAAGGCGGTGACCGGTCCCGCGATGCCACCACCGATGACCAGCGCCGTCTTAACTTTCGCCATGATTCCTCCTAGGGTTGGATCAGCGAATCAGCTGGTACGGGCGGGGTCGTCCACAGTGGGCATGACGCGGTCGCGGCGGGCACGCTTGAGGTCCTCAAGGTACGCCCGGGAGAACATGGCGGACAGCATCGCCATGCCACCCCGGTGGATGCGGATCTCGCCATCGACGACGCGACCGGCGATCCGGACGCGTCGACCACCCGCGACGTTCGCGCCCTCGCC
This sequence comes from Micromonospora sp. RTP1Z1, assembly GCF_033804685.1. Taxonomy (NCBI): domain Bacteria; kingdom Bacillati; phylum Actinomycetota; class Actinomycetes; order Micromonosporales; family Micromonosporaceae; genus Micromonospora; species Micromonospora sp. RTP1Z1. The sequence goes on along the minus strand of NZ_JAPFQV010000047.1, from coordinate 11,701 downwards.
GTCCTTGACCTTGCCGGCGCCGGCCCACTGCAGCCCCCAGTGATCGACGGTGGCGTCGACGGGCAGGAGCAGCTTGACCATTCCGTGGTCGATGTCCATGTGCAGCTCGATGTCGCCGTCGGCGATGCCCGGCGAGCGCAGGTCGATGACGGCCGCGCCGCGACGAGCCCGCACCTCGAACGTGCGCGCGGTCGTCCAGTTTCCCAGGTGCTTCGTCACGGTGTGGTCGGCCTGTACACGGACCACGTTGGCGGGGGTTTCGGTGTTCCCGGGGTGCGTCATGGGGCAACCATGTCACATGGGCTAGTGTTCTGGCAACTAGATTCTTAGCAACTAGTGTACGTTCGGCGCATGACCACGAGTTTTCGTCGCTCCCCACTGGGGCTGGCCATCCTCGGGCTCCTGGAGGGCGGGCCCCTGCACCCGTACGGCATGCAGCAGCTGATCAGGCAGTGGGGAAAGGACCAGGTGATCAACGTTGGGCAGCGCGCCACCCTGTACAAGATGATCAATAGGCTGTGCGAGGCCGACCTCATCAAGGTCCGCGACACCACCCGCAATCACCAATATCCGGAACGTACGAGCTACGAACTGACCGACGCCGGACGAGCCGCATCCAGACAGTGGATGGCCGAGATACTGTCCACGCCCCGCAACGAGTTCCCCGAGTTCCCCGCGGCGCTGTCGTTCCTACCCATGCTCACCCCGGAGACCACCAGTGATCTGCTCAGCAAGCGGCGGGAGCTACTCGTCCAACGGCTGGCCGAACGCGACGCGATACTCGCGACCGAGCTGGAAGGCTTCCAACTCCCCCGCGTCACCATGCTGGAGACCGAGTACCTACGCGCGATCATCCATGCGGAGCTTGACTGGGTCGACGCCGTCCTCGCCGGCCTGAACGACGGATCCATCACCTGGAGCCGCGAACAACTACAGGCCATAGCGGCGCAATTGAAGTTGTAGGCCCTCGGTTGGCCCAGCGTCAGCGCCAACCAGGTGTGCTCGGGACTGCTACCCGCCGCGCAGGCAGTCGACGAAGGCGTCCAGATTCCGCCCGAAGTAGCCGCCGCACCCCATCGTCCGGCCGGCGACGGTCCAGAAGTCCTCCAGCGAGTGGATCCGCTCGCCGTCCAGCCCGTACGCGATCGTCACGGCACCGGACCCTACGGGGGCCGCGTGCGGAGGCATCCCCGTTCCGGCTTCGCGGAACGGGGGGTGCCGGCCGATGGCCGGCTGTTACCCTCCGTCGGGGAGCGTGGAGCGTGCGGGAGCGCGGAGCGTGACGAACGGGCCTCGCGGGCCCCGGAACGTCACCGTCGGTACCCTGCTAGTCCTGGCCTGCCCGCGACGACATGGTGGTACTTGATGAACGATCTTCGAGTGGTGGCGTTCGACCTGGACGACACCCTGGCTGTCTCCAAGTCCCAGATCGATCGTCGTATGGCGGAACTGCTCAGACACCTGCTCACCGAGGTCGACGTCCTCATCATTTCCGGCGGGCGGTTCGAGCAGTTCGAGTCGCAGGTGCTCGCGCACCTCGACCTCACCGAGGAGCAGCGCGGCCGGCTGCACCTGATGCCCACCTGCGGCACCCGCTACTACCGCTGGCAGGACTCGGCGTGGCGGCTGGTCTACGCGGAGGACCTGAGGGCCGAGGTCAAGGCGCAGGTCATCGAGGCCCTGACGGAGTCCGCCAAGAGGCTGGGCCTCTGGGAGACGAAGACCTGGGGCGACGTGATCGAGGACCGGGGCAGCCAGATCACCTTCTCCGCGCTGGGCCAGTCCGCGCCGCCCGCCGAGAAGTACGGCTGGGACCGGGACGGCGACAAGAAGAAGCGGCTCCGGGAAGCGGTCGCCGAGCAGTTACCCGACCTGGAGGTGCGCGGCGGCGGCTCGACGTCGATCGACGTCACCCGCAAGGGCGTGGACAAGGCGTACGGCATGCGGAAGCTGCTGGAGTGCCTGGACTTGAAGATCGACAATGTGCTCTTCGTCGGCGATCGGCTGGACGTGGGCGGCAACGACTACCCGGTCAAGGCGATGGGCATCCGGTGCTTCGCCGTGACCTGCTGGGAAGAGACCGCCGACTACGTGGAGGCTCTCGTCGACGACCTGGTCACGCAGCGCGCGGACCGCGCGTAGCCGCTGCGCGCGGAGCGCCGCCCCGGGTCAGGGAGCCGGGGCGGCGGCGTCGGCAGCGTCAGAGTGCGGCGCGGATCGCCTCGGCGAGCGTCGTCGGCGTGCGGCCGAGCAGCTTCGCCAGGTCGTCGCCGACCTCCAGGTCGCCCTGGGCGAGACCCCGGTCGCCGTCGGCGAGCACGGCCGCGTACCCCTCGGGCAGGCCGGCCGCGACCAGCAGCTCGGTGTACTTGTCGACCGGCAGGTCGAGGTACGCGACCGCGGTGCCGGTCTGCCGGGAGATCTCGGCGGCCAGGTCGGTCATCGTGAAGGGGGCGCCGCCCAGCTCGTACACCTTGTTGGTGTGGCCGTCGGTGGTGAGCACCGCGGCGGCGGCCTCGGCGTAGTCGGCGCGGGTGGCGGCGCTGACCCGGCCGTCGTCCGCCGCGCCCGCCACGCCGTGCTGGAGGTACGTCGGGAGCTGGGGGGTGTAGTTCTCCAGGTACCAGCTGTTGCGCAGGAAGACGTACGGCAGGCCGGAGTCCTTGATCAGCTGCTCGGTCGCCTTGTGCTCGCCGGCGAGCACCAGGCTGGAGGTGTCCGCCTTCGCGATGCTGGTGTAGACGATCTGCCCGACGCCGGCCTCCTTGGCGGCGGTGACGACGTTGCCGTGCTGCACCACGCGTCGGCCGACCTCACTGCCGGAGACGAACATCAGCTTGTCGGCGCCCGCGAAGGCGGCCTGCAGCGACTCGGGGTCGTCGTAGTCGGCAAGCTGGGTGGTCACCCCGCGCCCGGCCAGGTCGGCCAGGCGGTCGGTGTTTCGGCCGACAGCCACGATCTGGTCGGCCGGTACGCCCCGGCCGAGCAGCGATTCGATGATCAGGCGGCCGAGCTGGCCCGTGGCGCCGGTGACGACGATCGACATGGAGACTCCCAGTGGTTGCGATGAGGACTTCTTCCCACAGGAACAGGAACATGGTTGTCTCACTTCCCGTTGGAGAGTAGGCACCTTCAAGTTCGATACGCACTGAAAGAGAGTGATGGCGTGGAGCCGGATCCGTTCAACCGCAACTGCGGCAGCCGGAAGGTGATCGACCGGATCGGCGACCGCTGGAGCGTCCTCGTCGTCCTCACCCTCGCCGACGGCGGCAAGCGCTACGGCGAGCTGGCCGACCGGATCGACGGGATCAGCCAGAAGATGCTCACCCAGACCCTGCGCGGCTTGGAGCGCGACGGCCTCGTCACCCGTACGGTGCACGCCACCGTCCCGCCCCGGGTGGACTACGCGCTGACCGACCTGGGGCGCAGCGTGCTCGACCTGGTCGCCGGCCTGGAGGCCTGGGCCACCACCCACCTCGCCGAGGTGGAGGCCGCCCAGGCCCGCTACGACGGCCACTGAGGCACCGTCTTCCACCAGAGCGAGCTGCCCTACGACCCACCGAGCCAGGCCGCGTGGACCAGCGGCGGCCGGGGCGGGCGGGATGTAACGAGAATTGGCTTCAAAGCGCTCCACCTGTCACCCCGTGCAGACCGCCTCCACCCGGACATAGGCTCCGGCGTATCGATGACCGGCACGTCACGGCACCCGTGACGGGTATGTCGGACGCGATCGAGGGGGCGTGTCCGCCACTGGCCTGTCGTCGGTACCCATGGGATAGCTGCTCCACCTACCGGAGGATCCTTTGCGTCGTTCCGCTCTGTTCGCATCTCTGACCACCGCGGCGCTCGCCGCGGCGATGGCTGCCGCCGCACCGGCGTCGGCCATCAACACGTACAAAGCGCAGCCCGCGCCGGAGCGCACCGAGGTGGGCGCTCTCATCGTGCAGTGGGACCGCGACGGCAACCCCGGCACGCCGGACGTCGTCGACTGGTACTGCTCGGGCACCATGATCGACGAGAACACCTTCCTCACCGCCGCGCACTGCACCACCGACTGGCCGACCGGCGCCCGGTTCTATGTCTCGCTGGCCCAGGACGTCCAGGGCGCGCTCGACGCGGCCGGCACCCCGGCCGAGAAGGCCGCCGTCGGTGTCGAGGGCACCCAGCACACCAGCCCGGACTATCCGGGCAACTCGGCCGACGCGCACGACATCGCGGTGATCGAGTTCAACGACACGCAGGCCGCCGAACTCGCGCAGCGCTGGCCCTTCAACCCGGCCACCCTGCCGGCCGCCGGCCAGTTCGATGCGCTCGGCTCCCGGGCTCTCGACGCGGCTACCTGGCAGGTCGCGGGGTACGGCACCGAGGAGGCAAAGCGGGGTCCGGGCGGACAGACCCACCCGGGCGGCGGCGTGCGGATGAAGGCCGAGGTTGGCTTCAACGCGCTCAACAAGACCTGGGTACGACTGGCGATGAACGAGAGCCGGGGCTACGGCGGCGCCTGCTACGGCGACTCCGGCGGCCCGAACTTCGTCACCCTCGACGGTGAGCTGGTGCTCGCCGCCACCACCATCACCGGCGACGGTCCCTGCTACGCGACCAACGTGTCGTACCGGCTGGACACCCCCAGCGCCCGGGGCTTCCTCGCCGAGTTCGTCGACCTGCCCTGACCCGCACGCGCCGCGGGCGGCCGGCGGGACCATCCCGCCGGCCGCCCCGTGCCGGCCGGCGGTTCGCGCGCGCCGTCAGGCGGGCAGCTGCTCCGCACGGCTGAGCACCCGGTCGATCAGGCCGTACTCGCGGGCCTGCTCGGCGGTGAACCAGCGGTCCCGGTCCCAGTCGCGCTGGATCTCGTCCAGCGTCCGCCCGCTGTGCTCGGCGATCAACTCCTGCATGGTCCGCTTCACGTGCAGCATGTTCTCCGCCTGGATGGTGATGTCCGCGGCGGTGCCGCCCATCCCGCCGGACGGCTGGTGCATCATGACCCGCGAGTGGGGGAGCGCGAAGCGCTTCCCGGCCGCCCCCGCGCAGAGCAGGAACTGCCCCATCGAGCCGGCCATGCCGAGGGCCAGGGTTGCCACGTCGTTCTGCACGTAACGCATGGTGTCGTAGACGGCCATCCCGGCGCTGACCGAGCCGCCCGGCGAGTTGATGTAGAGGTAGATGTCCCGGTCCGGGTCCTCGGCGGCCAGCAGCAGGATCTGCGCGCAGATCTGGTTCGCCGAATCGTCGGTGACCTCGGTGCCGAGGAAGATGATCCGTTCCCGGAGCAGCCGCTCGAAGACGTGGTCACCGAAGGTCGGCTGACCGCCGTCCCGCATCCACACGCCGTACCCCATCATGACCGCCCTCCGCGCCGCCGGCGGGCGACGGACGCCCCGGGAACCGGCGGTCTCCAGCCTCCGGCGGCCCGGCCACCGGGCCCAGCAATTCTGCCCCGGGCAGATCGGCCTTGAGCAGAACCGGGCCGGCCTAGGCGGCGGTCAGCCGCCGCCGGCCCGCCCGGGCCCGCCGGCGGGCCAGCGCGCCGGAGGTACGCGGACGGGGGCGCCCGACCGGCGCGGAGGCGATCAGCCGGACCCGCAGCCCCGCGCCGCCGACGGTCGCCCCGACGTGCCCGGTCGACCCGCCCGCGAGCAGTCCGCCGGCGCCGCCTACGGGCAGCGGGTACCCGCTGTCGCCGCCGAGGCCCGGCGAGCGCCCGTCCGTGCCGCCGTGGTCCAGCGGGTGCCCGACGACTACCGTGGCGGCGAGGGACGCCGCCGGCCCGTCCCGGTGCGGCCCGTCCGGGTGGAAGCCGATCCGCAGCCGGGGACCGGTGGCGTCGCTGCGGGCGGCCGGCACCCGTTCGAGTCGGGCCACGCCCGTCCCAGAGGTGGCGGGGACCCGCCGCTCGACCCGGCGCAGCTCGTCCCGGGCCTCTTCGAGCAGGTCGGAGAGGTTGATCCCGAGGGCCCGGCAGATCGCCGCCAGCACCTCCGAGGAGGCCTCCTTGCGGCCGCGTTCCACCTCGGAGAGGTAGGGCAGCGACACCCCGGCCGCCAGGGCGACCTCGCGCAACGTGCGGCCCTGCCGCAATCGCATCCGGCGCAGCACCCCGCCGATCACCCGTCGCAGCAACGACATGCGGGCCTCCTCGCGGTCGTCGTCCCGGGACACCCCCATCATGCCCGCTGGCCGACGCCACCGGTGGCCCGGCCGGGTCGGGCACCCGCCCGGTCCGGCCGGACATCGATGCCGGCCACCCGGGAGGCTGGCGGATGCCGTAAGGGCTATGTTGTGCACGTGCGAGCGACGGTGGTGGGGCAGGACCGACGGTGATCCATTTTCCCGCGCAACGGCGGGGGCCGCTGAGCGCGCTCAGTCTGCGCCTGCTCGCCGCCCTGGGCCTGGTCTTCGCCGTGGTCGCCGTGGTCTACCTGGACCGGGACGGCTACCGCGACGTCAACGAGGACGGCCTCACCCTCCTCGACAGCTTCTACTACGCGGTGGTCTCGCTCTCCACCACCGGGTACGGCGACATCACCCCGGCGGCGCCCTCGGCGCGCCTGGTCAACGTCCTGTTCGTCACCCCCGCCCGGGTGCTCTTCCTGATCATCCTGGTCGGCACCACCCTGGAAGTCCTGACCGAGCAGTACCGGACCGGCCGTCGCCTGTCGCGGTGGAGGAGGATCGTGAAGGACCACGTCATCATCTGCGGCTACGGCACCAAGGGCCGCAGCGCCGTCTCCGCCCTGCTGGAGAACGGGCTGGACCGGTCCAAGATCGTGGTGGTGGAGCGCAGCGGCCCGGCCCTGCGCCAGGCCACCTCGGCCGGGCTGGTGGCCATCGAGGGCTCGGCCACCCGCTCGTCGGTGCTGGAGGAGGCGCACATCCGGACCGCCAAGTCGGTGATCATCGCGACCGACAGCGACGACGCCTCGGTGCTGGTGGCGCTGACCGTCCGGCAGCTCACCGCCGGCCAGGTCCGGATCATCGCCGCGGTACGCGAGGCGGAGAACGCTCCGCTGCTCAAGCAGAGCGGCGCGCACCATGTGATCGTCTCCTCGGCCACCGCCGGCCGGCTGCTCGGCCTCTCCACCTCCGCCCCGCCGCTGATCGACGTGGTGGAGGACCTGCTCACCCCGGGGCAGGGCATGGCGCTGGCCATGCGCTCGGCCGAGCGCGACGAGGTGGGCCGGCCGCCGCGCGAGCTGGAATCCCTGGTCATCGCCCTGGTCCGGCGGGGCAAGGTGGTCACGCTGAACGACCGGGCCGCCGCGGTGATCGAGACCGGCGACATGCTGGTCCACGTCCGCGACGACCGCCCCCAGGCCGCCACCTCCGCCCACTGACCCCCTGCGTCGCGTGCCGGCTCGGCGCCTGCACTTTCACGGAAAGAGTGGCCATTCTTCGCGGAATGGCCACTCTTTCCGTGAATTTGTGGGGATCTTGAGGGCGGGATCCGCGGTTAGAGGATCGTCCAGGTGTCGCCGCTGCGCAGGAGGCCGGCGAGCTGCTGCTCGGGGGTCTCGGTGACGGCGGCCTTCGCCGCGGCGACCTGCTCCTGCACAGCGCTGTCGTACGAGGGGCGGCTGACCGAGCGGAACACGCCGATCGGGGTGTTCCGCAGGTCCAGCCCGGGCAGCCGGGACAGCGCGAAGGCGTACGCCGGGTCGGCGACCGTCGCGTCGTGCACGACGATCTCCTCGGGGCGTACCGAGGCGGTCTCCCGCACCTCCAGGCCGAAACCGCCCGGCGGGTGGACGACGCAGAACTGCCCGTCCGCGCCTCCGAAGGTGATCGGCTGCCCGTGCTCCAGCCGGATCAGGTAGTCGTCCCGGGTGCCCGGCTCCTTGAGCTGGTCGAACGCGCCGTCGTTGAAGATGTTGCAGTTCTGGTAGATCTCCACGAAGGCCGAGCCCTCGTGCTCCGCGGCGGCCCGCAGCACCGACTGGAGGTGCTTGCGGTCCGAGTCGATGGTGCGGCCGACGAAGGAGGCCTCCGCGCCGAGCGCCAGCGACAGCGGGTTGAACGGGGCGTCCGCCGAGCCGACCGGGGTCGACTTGGTGATCTTGCCGACCTCGGATGTCGGCGAGTACTGCCCCTTGGTCAGGCCGTAGATCCGGTTGTTGAAGAGCAGGATCTTGAAGTTGACGTTGCGGCGCAGCGCATGGATCAGGTGGTTGCCGCCGATGGAGAGCGCGTCGCCGTCACCGGTGACCACCCAGACCGACAGGTCCGGGCGGGACACCGACAGGCCGGTGGCGATCGCCGGGGCGCGGCCGTGGATCGAGTGCATCCCGTACGTGTTCATGTAGTACGGGAAGCGCGACGAGCAGCCGATCCCGGAGACGAAGACGGTGTTCTCCCGGGGGATGTTCAGCTCCGGCATGAACTGCTGAATGGCGGCCAGGATCGCGTAGTCGCCGCAGCCGGGGCACCAGCGCACCTCCTGGTCGGACTTGAAGTCCTTGGCGGTGAGCTTGAGAGCGAGGGGCTCAGACATTCTTCAGGACCTCTTCCAGCATCGTCTCCAGCTCGGCGGCCATGAACGGCAGGCCGCGGACCTGGTTGTAGCCGATCGCGTCGACCAGGTACTTCGCCCGGATCACGTGTCCGAGCTGGCCGAGGTTCATCTCGGGGATGACGACCCGGTCGTACGAGCGCAGCACCTCGCCGAGGTTGGCCGGCATCGGGGCCAGGTGGCGCAGGTGCGCCTGGGCGATGGAGAGCCCGCGCTGCCGCAGGCTCCGGCAGGCCGCCCCGATCGGCCCGTACGTGGAGCCCCAGCCGAGCACCAGCACCCGGGCGTCGCCGTCCGGGTCCTCCACCTCGATGTCCGGCACCGGGATGGTCTCGATCCGGGCCGCCCGGGTCCGCACCATGAAGTCGTGGTTCGCCGGGTCGTACGAGATGTCGCCGGTCTTGTCGGCCTTCTCCAGGCCGCCGATCCGGTGCTCCAGCCCGGGCGTGCCGGGGATGGCCCACGGCCGGGCCAGGGTCTCCGGGTCGCGCAGGTACGGCAGGAAGGTGGTGCCGTCCTCGCCGTTGGGCGCGGTGGCGAACTCCACCCGCAGGTCGGGCAGGGACTCCACGTCCGGCAGCAGCCACGGCTCGGAGCCGTTGGCGACGTAGTTGTCCGACAGCAGGATCACCGGGGTGCGGTAGGTCAGCGCGATCCGGGCCGCCTCGAGGGCGGCGTGGAAGCAGTCCGACGGCGACTTGGGCGCGATCACCGCGACCGGCGCCTCGCCGTGCCGGCCGTAGAGCGCCATGTTGAGGTCAGCCTGCTCGGTCTTGGTGGGCATGCCGGTGGACGGCCCGGCCCGCTGCACGTCGACGACGACCAGCGGCAGCTCCAGCGCCACCGCGAGGGAGATCGTCTCGCTCTTCAGGGCCACGCCGGGGCCGCTGGTGGTGGTCACGCCGAGCGAGCCGCCGTACGACGCGCCGAGCGCTGCCCCCACCGCGGCGATCTCGTCCTCGGCCTGCATGGTGATCACACCGAACCGCTTGTGCTTGCTCAGCTCGTGCAGGATGTCCGAGGCCGGGGTGATCGGGTACGCCCCGAGGAAGACCGGCAGCCCGGAGCGGACCCCGGCGGCCACCAGGCCGAGCGAGAGCGCCGCGTTGCCGGTGATGTTCCGGTAGGTGCCGGGCAGCATCTTCGCCGGCTTCACCTCGTACCGGACGGAGAAGGAGTCGGTCGTCTCGCCGAAGTTCCAGCCGGCCCGGAAGGCGGCCACGTTCGCGGCGACCAGCTCGGGGCGGGCGGCGAACTTGCGCTCCAGGAAGCGCAGCGTCGAGGCGTACGGCCGGGAGTACATCCAGGAGAGCAGGCCCAGAGCGAACATGTTCTTGGCCCGCTCGGCGTCCTTCTTGGACACTCCGTGCGTGGCCAGCGCGCCGACCGTCATCGAGGTCAGCGCCACCGGGTGCACCACGTAGCCGGCGAGCGAGTCGTCGTCCAGCGGGCTGGCCTGGTAGCCCACCTTGGCCAGGTTCCGCTTGGTGAACTCGTCGGTGTTGACGATGATGTCCGCGCCCCGCGGCAGGTCGGCCAGGTTGGCCTTGAGCGCCGCCGGGTTCATCGCGACCAGCACGTTCGGCGCGTCGCCCGGGGTCAGGATGTCGTAGTCGGCGAAGTGCACCTGGAAGCTCGACACGCCGGGGAGGGTGCCGGCGGGGGCCCGGATCTCGGCGGGGAAGTTCGGTAACGTCGAGATGTCGTTGCCGAGTTGTGCAGTCTCGGAGGTGAACCGGTCACCGGTGAGCTGCATGCCGTCGCCGGAGTCGCCGGCGAACCGGATGACCACCCGGTCCAGTTGACGGATCTGCTTGGTCACGCCTGCACCTCGCTTCGCTCAGCGCCGTCGCACGGGCGGCTGAACATGTTGGTGACCCCGCCTTGCCCGGACACGCGACCTCCTTGACGTGCTGCTGCCGCCGACCGTCCAGAAGCTGTCCGGCCCGCTGACGTTCCTCACGTCAGAGCCTACGTCGGTCCCTTAGGGCGACCTTGGTGGAGGTCCGACGTATGGGACCTGACCGGCTCGCTGTATGCCCGGCTTTGCGGGGTTTAGTACCGGAACCCCGCAATTCAGATCACCACGTTCCGGCCGGCCCGACCGGCGGGGGAGGCGCCTCCGGCCGGCGGCGCTCACTCCGAGCCGGCGGCGGCGGTGGTCGGATCGGTCGACGCCCCGGTCATCCGCCGGCGCAGCGAGGTGGTGGCCAGGACCAGGGCGAGCACCACCAGCAGCCCGGAGACCGCGATCAGGGTGATCGCCGTCCGCTGCATCGAGGTGAGGCCGCCGTCGTCGGAGGCCTGTCCGGCGGCGTCGAGCACGCCCTGGGAGCCGGTCGGCGCGGGGGTGGCGACGGGGGTGGACAGGGCGGCCGCGGCGTTGATCCGGAAGCTCATCTGCACCTGTCGGCTCCGGCCGCTGCGCGGGTCCAGCCAGCCGACGACCGCGCCGGCCAGCGGGGCCCGGCGCTGCGCCTCCGGCGTGGCGGTGACCGGCAGCCGGAGGGTGGCCGTGCGCCCGGCGGGCACGGTGCCCAGGTCGCAGCGCGTCCGCGCCGGCGCCACCTGGGCGCAGCCGGCCGGCGGGCTCGACGCGGTCACCCCGTCGGGCAGGATCACCTCGACCCGACCGGCGGCGTCGACCCGGCCGGTGTTACCGAGGTGCACGGCCACGGCGCTCGGGGCGCCGCTGATGTCGAAGAGCACCTCGTCGGCGCGGAGCGAGATGCCGGGCGCCGGCGGGCCGGGCGGGAAGAGCACCGCGAAGCCCTCGTTGTCCGCCATCGCGCCGGCCACGCCCGGGGCGGTGGCGGTCACCCCGACCGACCCGCTGAGCGGCATCGAACGCCAGGCCGTCCCGCCGACCCGGACCCGGATCGAACTGCTGAACCGGGTGCCGGGCGCGGTGGTCCACCCGCCGCAGCGGTAGCTGCCGCCGCCAGCGGGCGCGCACCCGGTGGTCCCCGCGTCGGTGAGCCCGGCCGGGAGCGTGTAACCGCGCCGGATCAGCTCCGGCAGGGTGCCGGTGTTCGTGACGGTCACCCGCAGGGTGGTCACCTTGCTGGCGGCGTTCCAGTAGGCCGGGCTGAGCGAGACGCCCTCGGTGGTCACCCGGACCCCGAGCTGGCCGGGGGGCGGCTGGCCGGCACCGGGCGGGGCCGGCGGCCGCATCGGAGGCACGACGGGCGGGGG
>NZ_JAPFQV010000046.1:0-53060 GCF_033804685.1 Micromonospora sp. RTP1Z1 | reverse complement strand
CCGGTGCAGCGGGCGCGGACCGGCGGCACGGTGGCCCTGGACGAGCCGCCGGGCTGCCGGCCCGGCTTCGAGTTGACGTTCGGCGGCGCGTCCACGTCCAGCACGGCCGCGGAGAAGGTCTCCCCCACCCGGTGTTCCAGCAGCACCGCTTCGGCCAGCTCGACCGCGCCGCGGGTGGCCGCCGACGCCGTCCGGTCGGTCGTCGCCATCACCTCCGGCAGCTTCGACAGCGCGGCGCGCGCCCAGTCGGGCACCTCCCGGCCCTCGTGCAGGGCCAGGCAGACCTCGGTCGCGTACCGGTCGGCCAGTCGGCGCAGCGGCGCCGTGACGTGGGCGTACGCGGCCGCCACCCCGCCGTGCTCCGGCTGCTCCGGCAACTCCCCGTCGAAGGCGGTGTACGCCGCGCCGCGCATCAGCTCCGCGGCCTGGTCGACGAAGGCGGCGGCCCGCGGCTGAGAGGCATCCAGCCCGGCGAGCACCTCACCGACGCTGAGGTCCGCCGGCCAGTCCACTCCGAGCGGGGCGGCTGCGAGGCGCAGCCGGTCGACCGCCTCCGGCTTCGACGGCGGCATGGTGCGCAGCAGGCCGATCCGGCCGGCGAGCATGAGCTCGGCGGCGGCCATCCCGGTCAGCAGGGAGATCTGGGCGTTGTGGTCCTCCATCGGCACCGGCCCGCGCAGCACCAGCCGCCAGCCGTCGCCGTCCGGTTCGACGTCCTGCTCGGGCAGGGGCAGGTTGATCGCGCCCCGGCGCAGCCCCCGGGCGGTGAGCAGCGCGCCGATCTCGGGCAGCAGGGCGATCGGCTCGGGCAGCCGGCCGGCGTCGGCGTCCCGCTGCACGCCGACGTAGTCGAGCTTGGCCCGGCTGCGGACCCGGGCGCGTTCCAGCGCGACGGCGACGGTGTCGCCCTCGGCGTCGAGGTCGATGGTCCAGAGCACCGCCGCCCGGTCGGCGTCGGGCAGCAGGCTGGCCGCCCCCTCGCTGAGCGTGTGCGGGTGCAGCGGCACGTTGCCGTCGGGCAGGTAGACGGTCTGGCCGCGGCGCCAGGTCTCCTCCTCCAGCGGTCCGCCGGGGCGCACGTGCGTGGCGACGTCGGCGATCGCGTACCGGACCCGGAAACCGCCACCGGGCCGGCGGCTGAGGTGCATCGCCTGGTCGAGGTCGCGTGAGGTCGCCGGGTCGACCGTGACGAACGGGATGTCGGTGCGGTCGGCGGTGGCCGGCAGCGGCGCGGCGGCCGCCTCCTCCGCCTCGCGCTGCGCCGCGGCCGGGAAGACCTCGGGCAGTCCCAGCTCACGGCGCAGCGCGCCGAAGTCGATGCGGGGCGCCAGTACGCGTCGGATCACCACGGGGTCAATCCTGACAGTGCGGCGCGTGATCCGCTCACCGGCACGGCGTACGACCGGTCAGCGGCGGCCTTCGGGCGTCAGCCAGCCGCTTTCCGGGCGCTCGCCGGCTTGATCGTCGAACGGCCGGCGACGACCCTCGTGCCGGCGGGCTTCCGGGCGGCGGTGGTCCGTTTGTGGGTGCCGGTCGAGGTGCTCGTCATGGCCTCGACGGGGCCTACGGACGACGCTGCGGAGGTCGCCTTCCTGGCCGCCGCCTTGCGCGTGGTGGTCGAGGAGGCGGCGGTGGCCTTCCTCGCCGGAGCCTTCTTCGCCGCCGCCTTGCGGGCGCCCCCGGTCGGGCGGGTCGAGGTGGCCTTCGCGGCGGTGGTCTTCTTCGCCGGGGCCTTCTTCGCTGCGGTCGTGGTCTTCTTCGCGGCGGTCTTCTTCGGCGCGGGGCCGGCCTTCTTCACCGCCGCGGTGGTCTTCGCGGGCGCCTTCTTCGCCGCGGCTGTGGTCCTGGCGGGGGCCTTCTTCGCCGCCGTGGTCTTGGCCGCCGCCGTGGTCTTGGCCGCCGCCGTGGTCTTGGCCGCCGCCGTGGTCTTGGCCGCCGCCGTGGTCTTGGCCGCCGCCGTGGTCTTGGCCGCCGCCTTCCGCGCGGGAGCCTTCTTCGCCGCTGTGGTGGTCTTCCTGGCGGGTGCCTTCTTCGCGGCGGTCTTCTTCGCGGCGGTCTTCGTGGCCGGCGCCTTCTTCGCCGTGGTCTTGGTGGCCGGGGCCTTCTTCGCGGGCGCCTTGCGCGCCGCCGCCACGACCTTCTTGGCGGCCGCCTTCTTCGCGACGGCCTGCTTCGCCGGCACCCGACCGGCGCCGGCGCCCGAGGCGTTCGGCGACGCCTTGGTGACCGTCGCCGTCCGGGCCGTGGCGGCCCCCGTGGACCGCCGCGTCGCGGCGGTCTTCTTCGCGGTCGTACGTGTGGCGGCCGGGCGGGTGGTGGCCTTTTGTGCTTCGGCCATCTCGGTTCCTCCTTGGGGACGTGCTCTCGCCTGGCTCCTCGCGGAGCACGGAGTTCCTCGACGCGGGCCGTCCCGCGCCGTCTACCTGCCCTCCCCGGCCCAACGGGCGTCCTCGGCCTCCCACGCTTCGTTACGCTCCTGCACCTTCTGCAGGGCGTTCTCCGCGTCGGCGGCTGAGGCGTACGGTCCGAGAACGTGCTTCGCAGGGCACACGTCGGCATCGGTCTCGACCCGGTGGTGTCGCGTACACCAGTAGTACCGTCCACCACTTCCGCTGTCGCTCATGAGATCACTGTGCACCGCGAAGCGTCCGGCCGCCACCGGATCGCCGCAAATAGTCGCCGATGTCCTCCACAGTAGACGTGCTTCCGGTCGCCGGAGGCCGGAACGGCGAAGAACGGGGCAGCCGCGCACCGGGTCGGTGACGCACAATCCCCGGGTGCGGTACGGGGAAGGAACATCGGCACGGATGCGGCGCCGCCTCCTGGCCGCCGCGGTGCTCGCGGCGCTCGCCGCGGCCGGGGTGCTGGCGGCGGTGCCACTGCTGCGGGACCGGTCCCAGCATCGGTTGGAACGGCGCGCCGACTGGGAGGTGACGGCCACGGCGCAGCGGACCCGGGCCGCGCTGCTGGCCGCGCCGTCGGCGTCCGAGCCGGCCCTGCGCGACGCCGCCGACGCCGTCGACGGGGTCGAGGTGCTGACGGTCGACGGCAGCGGCCCCGGTGTCCGGCTGGTCTTCCGGGTCCGGGTGGCGAAGACCGCCGCCTCGGTCTTCGGCTGGCAGCGGGCGAACATGGGGGCCTGTTTCGGCCAGGTCGTGCAACCGGCCGCCACCCCGGCGCCGATGGAGCGGCTGCCGTGCCCGGGCTGACGCCGGCCGGCGAAGCCCGTCCCCGGTCCGGCCACCGGCCGACCCGGTCGGCTGAACGGCCGGTTCCGCCGGCCACGGCCACTCGGCAGGATCGGTCGTCATGATCGACACGACAACCGGGGTGGCCACCTGCCCCCGCTGCGCGGCGACGACGGTATCGCTGCGGGACGCGACGCCGTGGTGCGCCGGCTGCGAGTGGAACCTCGACGCGTACGACCGGGGTCGGCAGGCGAGCGAGTTCGGCTGGGCCTGGGTGGACCGGTGGATGTACCGGTTGGCGTACCGGATGACCACGCGACAGTTCGACCGGCTGGTCGGGCGACCGCTGGACCACGCGGGGCCGGCCACCGCGCGGGTGGTCACCGCGGTGGCCTCGCTGCTGCTGCTCGGCGGCGCGCTCACCCTCGCGGTCACCGGGGTGTGGCTGATCGTCGCCTTCTCCTTCCCGAACCCGTCGGTGGTGCTCGGCGTCGCCCTGCTCGGCCTGGCGTACGCGCTGCGGCCCCGATTCGGCCGCCTGGACGAGGACCTGGCGGTGCTCTCCCGGGACCGGGCGCCCGAGCTGTTCGCCCTCGTCGACGAGGTGGCCGCGGCGATCGGCGCGCCGGCGCCGCAGATCGTCGGGGTGGACGGCGACATCAACGCGTACGCCGGCGCCGTCGGGGTGCGCCGACGGCGGGTGCTCTGCCTGGGGCTGCCGCTGTGGGGATCGCTGCCGGCGCAGGAGCGGGTGGCGCTGCTCGGCCACGAGCTGGGCCACTTCGTCAACGGCGACCCACGCCGGACGCTGCTGGTCCAGCCCGCCGTCACCATGCTCGGCTCCGCCGCCGACCTGGTGCGTCCGGTGCGCACCGTCTCCGGCGGCGGCATCGCCGAGCTGGTCGGCACGGCCCTGGCGAACACCGTCCAGTGGGTGCTGGCGCGGCTGCTCTTCGGCGCGCACCTGGTGCTGGTCAGCATCGCGCTGCGGGACAGCCAGCGCGCCGAGTACCTGGCCGACGAGCTGGCGGCGCGGATCGCCGGTTCGGCGGCGACGACCGGCATGCTCGACGCCTTTCTCGCCGACGAGTCGATCGCCCTCGCCGTCCGCCGGGAGTCGCGGGCCGGGCACGGGCCGGACCGGTGGCGGGCGGCGGTCGCCGAATCCCGGGCCACCGCGGCGGCCCGGCTGCCGCTGCTGCGGCAGTTGTCGATACGGCAGGAGACGTCGCTCTTCGCCACCCATCCGCCCGCCGGGCTGCGGCAGCGGATGCTGGCGGGCCGGCCGTCGCACGAGCCGACGGTGGAGCTGACCGAGGAGCGGATGGCGCGGATCGACGCCGAACTGGCCCGCGAGTACGAGCGGGTCCGCCGCGAGGTGAGCTGGTCGGGCTGATCCCGGTCAGGCGCCCACAGCGCCCGGAGACACGGCAGGTCGGCCGCCATGTGGCAGCGGCCGACCTGGTGGGCGACGGCCGTTTCGACATGTACGCCGGATCGTGTCAACCACAGGGCGACGGTCTGCGTCTCGGCGCCGGCCGGGTCTTCCCACGGCAGGGTGATACGCGCTCGTACCGGTCCAGCGCTGCCTACCTGCCGGGATGGAAAACGGCTGATCAACAACCAGGTGAGAGCTGGTTCCCGACAAGTGCCAGCAAGGCGGCATGCGTCTGATCATCTGCCGCCACGATGAGCCCGCCCGCGCCGGTGTGCAGCGGTTGCCCCTGGATACCAGTCACCACGCATCCCGCGGCCTGGCACAAGGCGATTCCACTGGCGAAGTGCACGCTGTCCCGCAGGTCGCCATCGGTCACGTATGCGGCTCGTCGGCCGGCTGCCACCCAGGCCACCGCCAGGCTGGTGGAGACCACGCGTGGGCGGAACCGCTCGACGAACCCCGTGTCGGCGAGCAGTCGCACAGCCCGGAACCGGGGAGCGTTCGGAAACGGCGGATCGAGGTTGACATCCACCAACCCCGACTCGGCCGACGGCCTGAGCTGCTCGTCCACACCGTCGCGGCGCACGTACGCGCGAATGCCGTCAGTCCAGAACACCTCATCGGCGAACGGGTCGGCTGAGGCCGCCACGGTGACTATCGAACCCGTCCGCAGCGCGACGTTCACCGCGACCAGCATGTTCCGCACGGCATAGTTCAGCGTGCCGCAGAGCGGATCGACCAGCCACATACGCTCCGCGGCGCCAGCACCCGTGCGTCCACTCTCCTCACCCGTCACGGCATCCTCCGGGCGCGTGAAGCGAAGAACGTCGAGGATGGCCTTCTCCGCTTCGATATCCCCAGCAGTGGCGAAGTCACCCCCAGACTTCTCGAAGCGCGTCAGAGAGGCCCCGTACATTGCCCGCACGACAGCAGCTCCCGCTTGCGCTGCCGCAACAGCCACCTTCTCATCTGAGATCAGCATGCGGGCAGGATAGACACGGCCGCCGTACCGCCTGAGCGACGAGATCAAGGAGCGTGGCTGAGGCGGCTGCCGTACAAGCCTCCTTCACACAGAGCGCCGGGCGAGCTGTGGCGCGGGCGGGTCCCGTAATGCAGGTCGCCGGCCATCCACGCGCCAGTAGCCGGTTCACCGGACGGTCGCCAGGGGGCACGAGCGGTCACGCACTTCCTGCCTTGACCTGGCTCACCAGGTCCTTGCCGGCGATGATCTTCGTCCTTCCAAACTGACGGTGCCGGCACGCGGGTGGATCGAGGCCAGGTCGGAATGGCAGGGCGCTTCCAGGGCGCCTCAGGGCGCGAGTGGGGCGTCAAACGCCAACCAATGTTGACCATCAACGGCCATCGACTGCCGGATATACGTCAAGGTCACCGCCTTGATCAAGGCGGTGACCTGGTGGGCGACGGACGAGTCGACCTGTACGCCGGATTAAGATCATTGCAACCCCGCTGGCCAGGGGCGGAGCCTGACGACAGCCGCTGCAGGCCGCCGCCAGGCCGTCAGGGTGTCTCACAAGACGTCGGGTCTAGCCATCGCCAACCCGAGACGAGCTACTCGTACCGCCTGACGTTCATGCCTCTACGGAAGTCGCGGTATCGCCGTGCAGCAGCCCGCGGAGTCCGTACCCATAGCGGCGCTCCGACGAGGATCCGATCCACAGGCTCATCCAGGCTCCATCGGTCCTTATCAAGCACCACGTCGCTATAGATCTCCGCGAACCACTCTGAGTCAGTGGCATCAGCAAATGTGTAACCCCGAGTCCACGGCCGGTCGGAGGCATTGCGCGACTCCTGCGTGAAGCCCTGCTCGAAAGCGATCTTCATGGCCTCTACCGAAATCGACTGCTGGTCATCGTGCAGCAATGAACTCTCCCCGCATCCCGCCGCCAACCACTCGCTGACCGACCACATCGCAGAAGAACTCCAGCCGCTTGCCACAGGGTCGAGAGGACCCATGAAGCCGGCGACATTGTCGCGACTGCCGAAGAGGCAGACGGCCACACGAGTGCCGTCGGAAGCGATGGAGCGTACACCCAGGACAACTCGCTTCTGCTCTTCGTTGACGAAGTGGGAAAATTCGATCCGTCCAATTCCTTTTGCGTAACGCACCGGAGGTGGCGTCACGAAGTCCTCAACGGCGAGATCCCCAATAGCACGCTCGATGCGGCTTGCTATTTCCCTCCGATGAAGAGTGCGCGGCTCTCGTTCAAGATCGAACCCCGTCTGCACAACTGGAATCTTGAAGAGGGAAATCTTCGTCTTCCAGCGCGGATCGATATTGATTCCGTCGTCGTCGGCAATAGAGCGCACTCGTCGATCAGACCAGTACGCGTACCGAACGGACTCGCCGCGCTCGCCCACTTGCCAGCCTCTCTCACCCGTCGTGCGGCCCGGTCCGCTCCGGGCGGCGCCGCTGCTTCAGCCGACTGTGTACCTCATCGGATCCACGTCGCGCTGCTGCGACTCGACGTAGCTTATTGATCAACTAACTGCTGGTTGGTGAGCCGTCGTGAAGAGGTCATCGATGGCCCGGCGGGTGCGTTCCTCGCTGGCCGGCATCAGGTGGGTATAGACCCGGAGCGTGAAGCCTGGGTCAGAGTGCCCGAGGTACGAGGCAAGGGCCTTGATGCTCTCCCCAGCGTCGAGCAACGCAGATGCGTAGAAGTGGCGTAGGGCATGCATCCCAGTCGCCCTGGACGGCACGATGCCAGCCGTCTCGACAGCAGGACGCCAGCTCTTTCCGTCGAAGGTGGCCCGCTTGATCGCACCCCGCCGGGTGGTCGTGAAGATCAGTGGCACCCTCACCCGCTCGTCGCTGAACGGGTCTTCCCACGGCAACGTGATCGACAGCGGGGCGTACTTGTCGGCGTGCTCCTTGAGCGACTGAGCCACCGAGTCGGGCAGCGGCACCCGACGGTCCCGGTCGTTCTTCGGCAGGCCGAAGACCAGCCGGGAACGGACCACCTTGACTTGCCGAACGACGTGAACCCAGCCCGACTCGAAGTCGACATCGTCGACGCCGAGCCCGAAGATTTCCCCCTGCCGCAATCCGCAGCCGGCGCCCAGGTCGACCATCGGGCGGTACCGCTCAGCGAGGCCGCCGCGGATTGCCGAGACCTCGTCGGCCCGCCAGGGGACGACGCGACGTTGTACCGGCCGGGGCGGTTTGACGGAGGCCGCCGAGCACGGGTTCTTGGCGATGCGCTCGTCGTCGACGGCCGCACCGAGGATGGTCCGCAGGTGAGCGAAGACCACGGCGCGGGTCGCCGGAGCCAGCTTGCCGACCATCCCGGCGTCCCACTCCCGGACGTGACCCGGCTTGATCGAGGCCAGTTGCCGATAACCAAAGAACGGCAGCAGGTGCTTGCGCACCCGGAACTCCGTGCTCTCCCGGGTCGATTCGTCGAAGGAGCGCGTCCGCAACCAGCTATCGGCGTACTCGGCGAAGGTGATCCGGCCGGCGGAAGGGTCGACGTAAGAGCCTCGTAGCTTGTCCGTCTCGGTGGAGACGAGGAAGGCGTCAGCTTCGCGCTTGGCCCGGTCGGGGAAGGACTGGCTACGTTCCCGGCCGTCGGGGCCGATGTACCGGACTCGGTAGCGCAGCCCCTTGCCGAACAGGTCCGACTTGACCCGCTCCTTCCGGCCGCCGGGATGCCGGATCACCTTGTACCAACGGTCTTCTACGTGTCCCATCAGGCTGCCGCCTGCTCACGTACCCACGCCCGGACCGCTTCCCGCTCGTACCGCAGGTGTCGACCGACCCGAGCCGCCGGCGGACCGTACTTGACCTTGCGCCAGCGATACAGCGTCTCGGTCGGCACCCGCAGGTACCCCGCCACATCCCGGATGGTCCAGAGTTCGTCGTTTGCCACCGTCACAGCCCCTCCCCCGTCGTGCCGTCTGTTCGCGTCGTCGATCCGTCCGGCGGCGGCTGGGCGGCCCGGTCTTTGGCGGCGAGCAGTTCGGAACGCCACCGGGCGCGTTCGCTGATGGACCGCATGAGCCGGTGGGCCATCGGCCCTACGTCCGGGTCGTCGGGCCGGGCGAGTTCCCAGGCGTGCCGGACCCGTTCGACGGCGGCGCCCTGGTCGTCGACGAGCTGCCCGGTGGTGGCGCTGTCGGTGGTGACACCGAGCAGTGCCCGGACCCAGGCGCGTACGTCATGCTTGTGGTCGGCGAGGGTCTTGCCGGACCAGTCGCGGGAGATGAGGATGCGGCGGCCGCCGATGCCGAGGGTGTCGCGCTGGTGGACCTTGCCCTTGCAGCGGCCGGGCTTGAGCTTGGCGTGTGCCTTCTTCGGCTGGACACCGTAGAGCAGCCAGTTGGCGCACCGATCAGTGCACGGGGTGATCCGGAGTTCATGCCAAAGCCGGTCGAGGTGGGCTCGTTGCCGCTCGGTGGTCGCCTTGTGGCAGTCGCCGGTGTGCTTGGTGATGTACTTGGTGACGTACCGGATGGTGCGCTCGGCATCCTCGGTGCCGGGCATGACGCCGCGGGCGTCCACCTGGGTGCCGAAGCGGACGACGTGCACCGCCTCAGCGTCCGGATCGTCGTCGATGGCGTCGAGTGCTTCCGTCCAGGTGGTCAGCGGCTCCCGGGTGTCGGGGTCGACCCACGCCGCCGCCTGATCGTCCCAGACGGGGAGCCGGTCGAGGGTGTAGCGCTGGAGGTCGACCGCAGGCCACCACACCTGGTGATAGGTGGCCGCCGCCACGGTGCGCAGCACGTCCCGGGGGATGGTGCCCCGGATGGCGAAGTGGGCGTGTGGGGCGAGTCGGCGTTGCGGCTCGACGCAGCCGGCGTACTGGACGTTCCAGCCCTCGCAGCGCCGCAGGTTTTGCCAGAACCGGTCGAGCAGCCGCGGGAAGTGGACCGCGTCCCAGGCGGCTCGGCGGTAGTCGTACCGGCCGGGGTTGACCGGGGTGCCGTCGGGGCGGACAGGGCCGTAGGAGTCGAGGGTGAGCGTGAGCCACATCGACGGGCGGAAGGTCGAGCCGTCCCGAGCGGTGTAGGTCTTGCCGACGGTGCGCCGTTCGACCTTGCGACGAGGCAGGTCGGGTGCGTCCTGGCGCCGGCGGGTGGAGCGCTTACGCCGAGGGCCGGACTCCTCGTCCTGGTCCTCGTCGACGCCCGCATGGGGTGGGCCGACGCGCCCACGCAGGCCCTCCGCCGCGATGGCTTCCTCTACCTCGCGGATCGCCTCGTCGAGGTCGGTCACCTGGTCCCACTGGGCGGCGCGCACGGACTCGTCACGGGAGAACTCCAGGTGTGCCCGGAAGAGGATCAGGGACTTCTGCGCCTCGGTCGCGGGTTCGGGGCCGGGTAGGGGTTCGTCGTCGCGGTGCCAGCCCTCGCGGATCTGGGCCTGCCGCAGCCGGCGGTTCTTCTTGGCGCACGGCGGGCACTTGTCCTCGCGGGTCGCGCCGCAGGGAAGGTCGATGACCTCGGTCAGGCCGGTGTCGAGGTCGGTGCGGCGCATGGCCAGGGGGCGGACGCAGACGCCGTACTCGATCGCGATCTGTTTGAGCACGTCGACCGAGCGGGGAAGCGCCATGCGGGCCGCCCGTGACCCCGGCCGAGGAGCAGCCGGGGTCGGGGCGGCGGGGGCGAGGCCGGGCAGGGTCGGGGCGGTCATCGGATGATCCCCACGACCTGGGGCCGGTTGGGCTGGACGACGCCGAGCGGGGGCAGCACCGCGGCCGATGCCGGCGGCATCACCGGAGCCGGCGGGGCGGGCTCGACGTGCTGCGGTTCGTCGTACCAGTCGGCTTGCGGCTGGTCCGGTTCGGGTGCCGGCGGTACGGCGGGTGCGCTGGACAGGACGACCTTGACCAGGGCGAGGAACGCCAGCGACGGCACGGCGGCGACGATCCAGCCCCACACGGACGGTTCGGCTTCCGCGACCTGGGCGGCGAGGGACAGCAGGGCGAACGCGACCAGGAGCACGCCGACCATGCCGACCGGGCGACCGGCGCGGCGCCGGGCGCGGATCTCCAGGCCGAGGTAGATGGCCATCAGCTCGACGGCCACGGCGTTGGCCCAGCCGATCCAGTCGGGCTGGCCGTGGGCGACGGTCAGGTCGTGGACGTGGGTGAAGGCGGCGGCGCCGGCCATGATGCCGACGGTGAGCAGGATCAGCAGCCGGGCGGCCGGCTCGGCGCGCATCATCGGCGGCTCCCGTGGTCGCGGATGGTCAGGGTGATGTGGATGCGCTGCCCGTGCAGGTCGCGGCGGTGGTCGACGAAGTGGGCCAGGCCGTGCAGGGCGGCGGCGAGCCGGTCCGGGGAGTCGTTGAGCTCGATGTGCAGCGGCTTGATGCGGTGGGTGCCGAGGAAGAAGCGCTTGAGGGACATCGGTTACCTCCGGGCCGGGGCGACGCGGGTACGGATGTGCTCGGGCGGTTCGCCGAGGGAGGCGACCGCTTCGGAGAGGCAGCGCCACAGCGCCCACGCCTCGTCGGGGGTCAGGTGCATGCGGCGCCGGCCGCCGCCGACGGCGAGATAGACCGGGTACGGATCGGGCCGTTCCGGGTCGACGCGCACGGACACGGCGGTGCTGCTCGCGCCATCCGGGTTCGGGGCACGCAGCCGGTAGAAGGTCGGGGCGGTCACCGCGGCTCACCTCCGTCGGCGTCGCGGTCGAGGAAGGTCAGCAGCGAGTCCGGCAGCAGCGGCCCCCGACGCGGCCGAGGCAACGGCGGCCGGGTCGGTTCGTCGGCGGTCTCCCGGCCGACCTGGGCGAGGATGTCCGCCGCGTCGGCCGGGGCCGCGTACCCGGTGGCCAGCTCGCGGATGTGGTCGTCGGAGATGTACGAAAACCGCACCCGGGCCGGTTCCGGGATGCCGTCGAGGATCACGTACCCGACGCCCTTGGCCCACCGGGGCATCTGGTCGGCCAGGGCACCCCGGTTACGGGCGCCGTCGCCCAACACCAAGTCGACCTGAGCCGCCTCGGTCAGGCCGAGCGCGATCCTGGTCGGGAACAGGTCCCGGAACGGCAGCACCTCCTTGCGGGGGTCCTGCAACGCGGCCACCACCAGCACGCCGACCCCGGCACCCTGCGACAGCAGCAGCCCCAGCGAGGACGCGATGCGCTTGCGCAGGTCAACGTCCTGCAGGTACGCGGTCAGCGCCGCCATCTCGTCGATGACGACCACGACCAGGGGGTCAGCCTCGGTCGGAGTGTGCACCCGCACCGCGCCGGCCAGCCGGGTCTGCCGCTCCCGCATCACCGCCACGGCCTCGTCGAGCAGGTCCGCCATCGCCTCGAAGGACTTGCAGGCGAACCGGGCGAACAGCGGCCGACCCATGGCGAACTCCATGCCGCCCTTGGGGTCGATCACCCACAGCCGCACCAGCCCGGAGGTGATCCCACCGGCGAGGGCCCGCACCAGGGACCACAGCACCGAGCCTTTGCCGGAGCGGGTGGCGCCGCCGATCAGGACGTGGGTGGCGAGCAGGTGCAGGCGCCAGTGCCGCAGATCCTCGCGCCGGGCCAGCGGCAGCGCGGTGAAGTCCGGCAGCGACGGCACGTCGAACGGCTTCACCACCGTCCGCAACGCATCCGTGCGGACCACCACCAGGTACACCAGCGACGGCCGGTCCCGGTACCGCAGCCGGTCCACCCAGCCGAGCACCAGCGACCAGTAACCGGTACGCACCGGTGGCTCCCCCGGACGCTCGGAGTAGACCCGGGCGTGCCGGCGGCCGAACGCGTACGCCAGGTTCGCGGTGACCCGCTGGAACTCCTCCGGCGTCTGGCCCCGAACCATACGGATGGTCAGCACGTCGAGCGCCTGATCCGAACGCACCCGCAGCAACTGCGGCAGAACGACCCGATGGTCATACGTACGGGTCAGCCCGCACAGCGTCATGGCCTCCCGCCACGCCCGCCGGTAGACGGACACCTGACGGACCCGACCCAGCAGCGGGCCGGCGCACCAGGCCCACCAGGACGCCTCGTGCTTCCACCGCCACACCGCCGACACCAGCCCGGCCAGGACCAGCGGCACGATCAGCCCCGAGCGGCCGAACTCCCGATAGAGCAGCACCGCGGCCACCACCAGACCGACGGAAACCGGGTGACGGACGCACCACCACAGGCCGCGCCACAGCCACCGCAGCACCAGGCCGAGCACGATCAGCCAGACCGGCAGCTCCAGCCGACGTGGCCGGATCACCATCAGGTCCCCGGCCGTGGTCATCACGACCTCACCACGCGGCCGGCGGATCATCGCGCACCCCGCACGACCGCCACCAGCACCCGCCCGAAGGCGGGCATACCCTTGGACATGTCACTACCTCTCTCGCCAGAGCAGGGGGAAGAGACAAAGGGCGGGGCTGCCGTCCGCCAAGACCTGACAGCCCCGCCCCCACCTGATGCGGCTACGCCGCCGCCTTCTTGGCCACGCCCGCCGGCGCCCGCAGCCCAGTCGCGCGCAGCGAGTACGCCATCCGGTTGTTGTTGGTCACGTACGGCGTGACCGTCATGCCGTCGAACTCCACCGCCTCGAACGGCGCACCCGTCGGCGGCACCGGCTGGTAGTCGGCGGAGATCTTGACCGTCGTCTCCCGGGACCGCTTCCCGAGCTCCGGGTCGAGGTCCATCACCCGGACCTGCCACACCCGCTGGCCGGTCACCTTGTCCTTGGCCGGGGTCCGCCGGCCGGTCTTCTCGTCGTAGTCCTCGACCTCACCCATCGACTCGGGCACCAACGCGCACCCGGCCGGGAACACGTCCTCGAACCGCACGGCGAACCGCGTTCCGCCTCGCAGAGCCATCGCTCAACCTCCAACTTGTTAACTTGTCTGCCAAGTGGCGTCCAAGGTAGACGGCACTTGGCAGACAAGTCAACAAGTTCGCGCGACAGCAGCAAGCAGCGTCAGGCGAACTCCCGGCTCGCACCACCTCGACAGGCCCCAGACGTCGCCGACGCCTACCTCACCGAGGAAGCCTGCGGTCGCTAACGCAGGACGCACAGCAACTCACGCCGATGTCCACGCTCTCGCCGCAGGGAAACGGCCATTTTCGTCAAATCTTGACGAAACACTTGCAGTACCTGCGCCCGAGTGTGGGGTAGCGTACGTACGTGCTTATCAGGTTCGAGGCCAGTAACTACCGCTCGATTGCCGAGGGCGCCGAGCTCTCGATGGTGGCGGTGGACCGCAACCGGGAAGCAGCCCGGGAGGCGCCACATCTCGGCGAGAGCCTCCTGACGCGAGCTGCCATCTATGGGCCGAACGCATCCGGCAAGTCGAACGTTGTCGGCGCGCTCGCCTGGCTGCGCGACGCAGTCGAAGACTCTCTCCGCTTCTGGGAGGATGAAATTCCACTAGAGCCTTTTGCTTTCAGTGGAGGGCCAGCGGAGTCCAGCGAATTCGTGATTGAAACCACAGTCGATGGGGTGCGTTTCGAATACATCCTAGAACTCGATGCAAATCACGTCATATACGAAGGACTCTTTCACTATCCGGAGAAAAAGCGCCGTAGAGTCTTTGAGCGGGAAGGCTCCGAGTTAAAGCTCCAGCGTGGTCTCGGTGCATTGTCCGGAACTCGGGAGCTGCTGACGGAGCAAACGTTAGCGCTGTCCGGCGCACGTCGTTTTGATGAGCCACTCGTCACAAATTTTGCTAGGGACATCCTACGCATCCAAGTTCTGGGACAGACGCCTCGCCGAGGACGGCCTGGAACATTTTTCGGAAGATCGAGGCCGCGCTTCTTCGGAAGGACAGACACGACTCGCTGGTTCGACGGGCCAGACATCGACCAGCCTTCGTTGTTTTCTCTCCACGGTGAGGGGCAGAAGTGGCCGACTTTGAGCAAAAGGCAGCAGGCCCTAGCACTGCTGCGTCTTGCCGATCTTGGGATCGAAGACGTCGTTATCGACGAACAGGAGGTTTTCTCCACCACCGGTGAAACTCGAACCCAACGTCGCCTGCGCCTTGTTCACCGATCGTCTGGCAACGACTTCATGCCGCTTGACTTCTCCGTCGAGTCGGAAGGAACGAGGACCTGGTTCGGTCTAATTGGTCCAGTGCTGACCGCACTGCAGTCAGGCTCGATGGTGATCTTTGACGAGTTGGACGCTAGCCTGCACCCGACGCTGTCCGCAGAGTTGCTACGAGTTTTTCAAAGTCCCGTCACCAACCCTTACGGGGCTCAACTCATCTTCACCTCACATGACACTAGTTTGCTCAACCACCTCAATCGGGACGAGGTCTGGCTTACCGAAAAGCGACTCGACGGCTCCACTCGACTCGGTGGGCTCGCCGAGTTCGCTGGCGAGCGGGTGCGCAAGTCGCAAAACCTAGAGAGCGCCTACCTGCACGGCCGGTTCGGTGCACTTCCCCAAGTCGACCAAACAGAGTTCCTCCGAGCACTCGGTTTGATCGGCTGACAGACCGATGAGACCACGCCGCCGGGAAACGAAGCCGCTCAAACGAGTAATCGAAAAACGCCCAGAGCTACGCACGGTCGTAGTCTTTTGCGAGGGAAAGAACTCCGAGCCAGATTACATCAATGGCTTGAAGAAATTGCCCGAAGTCGCAGAAAATACTGCCTTGAATCTTGAGCTACACCCCGAGCAAGGCGTCCCGCTCACCCTTGTTCAAATGGCAGTCGAGCGTTTGGAGGATCCGGAAGTAGACGAGTGCTGGTGCATTTTCGACGTCGAATGGCCGAAGAACCACCCAAACCTATTCAATGCCAGGCAGCTCGCTCTTGCCAAAGGCGTCAATCTAGTGATTTCGAATCCATGCTTTGAGCTCTGGCTTATCCTGCATCATCGCGAGTTTGCCAAGTTTGCCACCACCGGCGAAGCGGAAAGCATGAGCCGCAAACTCGATGGTCGCGCGGGAAAGAGCATCGACGCCAGCGCTTACATGCCACTACGCGAGCAGGCAGCTCGCCGAGCTGAACGCCTAGAACAGCGCCACAGGCAGAACGGCACCACCTTCCCGAACGACAATCCTTCCTCTGGGATGCACCATTTCCTTCAAGCGCTCGGGCAGCAAAAAGGGACGCGCCGCGCAGCCGAGCGCTAATTTGGTACATAGCCACAGAAGGTCGAGGCAACCTGAAGTACCCATGGATCCTCGAAGGGACCTGCACATGATCGACAAAAGAACCTCGGTGGACGAGGAGCATTCACGTCCGGCGGATTTAAGCGACACTACCGTCGAGGCCCTTGGAGAGTTGAGCAAGGCGCTGGAGACAATTCACCGGGTGCGGGGGCATCTTTACTCGGCCCATCAGTTAGTCGGCGGGGCGGATCTGACCCTGGACCGCGTGGTCAAGTTGCTGCGCGAAGCGGGTCATGGCGAAATGGCCAACCGCGTGGAGCGGGACCTCCTGGGCCGGAACATTCTCCCTGGCCGCTGGACGTTCCAGATCATGGAGGAGTTCGACGACGGCTACTACGCGACCTTCCAAGAGGTCGAGCGAGAGGCCCGGGAGAAGCTAGCCGGCGGCCGGCGGCACATCTACGAGGCCGAGATGAAGCAGCGGCGCCGTACCCACGGCATGCCGGGGCATGAAGCTACGCCGGAGGCATGAGCGACAGTCCGTCAGGCAGCATCGAGGCCAGGGCGTTGGCTCTGGCCTCGATGATCCTCATCCGTCCCTCGTACTCTGCCGGCTCCCGGTGGGCGGCCTGGCTGGTGACCTGGCCGGGCCACTTGCGGTAGAGCAGGCCGTATTCGCGGGTGAAGTAGCCCTCGCTGACCGCGTTGGCGGCGAGCAGCAGGCCGGTGTCCTCGGAAGCCGGCAGGGCCATCCAGCCACCCAGGGCGAAGACGAGATCCCGGCGGAGACAGAGCGTCGCCGGGTGCACCGAGGCGCGGTAACCGTTGGCCTTCCAGAAGGACAGCACCGAGCCTCGGGCGATGACCCCGCCGGCCGGGTCCTTGTCCCACCCGACAGTCGACCCGTCAGGAAGCAGATCGAGCACGCGGGAGGTGGTCCAGCCGATCTGCGGGTGCTCGTCGAACGCGGCGATGTCCCGGGCGAGGGCACCAGAGGTCAGTTGGTCGTCGGCGTCAAGGACCTTGATGAGTTGCCCGGAGACCCGGGAAAGAGCGAGGGTCCGGGCAACACCTGGCCCGCCGGGTCGACCTGTCCCAAGGCTGATTCGCGGATCGTCGGGCAGCACGTCGACCAGGGCGCCGGTCTGCCCGTCCTCCTGGACGAGCCATTGCCAGTCCCAGCCCGAGGGCATGTCCTGCTTGACCAATGACTCATACGCGCCAGCAAGGTGCTCGAGGCTGGGCGCGTGGACGGGCGTGACAACCGAGACGATCTGCGTCAAGTTTTCCACCGTTGGAGTTTGTGGGAGTAGACAAGCTCGGTCCGGTCGCCCGGCATCACCACGTCGGCGACCTCGACGACACGGCCGGTGGTGTCGATCGAGGTCTTGCGCACGGTGAGCACGGAGACGCCCGGGTCGACGTCCAGCAACTCCGCCTCGTCGGGGGACGGCGGGCGAGCGCGGATCTCGTCGTCGATCCGGTCCACCTCGATGCCGAGCGTGCGGAGCTGGTGCTGCGTGCCGCCCGGCCAGGGCTCTCTGCCCGCGTCGAGCAGATCCGGGTTCGCGGCCACCAAGGCGTAAGGCAAGAAGGAGTACGACATGGTCAGCGGCGCGTTCTCATGCCGAGAGGACGTCCAGTAGACGCGGCGCAGCAGCGGCGTACCCGACTCGACCCGCAGAGCCGCGGCCATATCCTCGTCCGCCTCGACGCGAGTGTACTCGGCGTGGAACTTCAGGTCGTCGACGGTCAGGCCGGTGTCGTGCTCGATGGCGCCGGTTTTGATCCGCTCGGCCTCGTCGAGTAGGGCCCGGTCCTTCTCCCACTGGTACCGCTCGGCGTTGCGCCGGCGCACCCGTTGCCGGGGGGCCCGCACATAGGTGCCGCGCCCCTGCTCGGCCCGGACCAGGCCCCATTCGCGGAGCTGGCGGATGGCGTTGCGCACGCTGGTGCGGGATAGGCCCGAGGTGTCGGCCAACTCCGTCTCGCTGGGCATCAGCGTGCCGGGGGCCAGCTCACCGCGCGTGATCTTTGCCCGCAACTCTTCCGCGAGTTGCAGGTAGCGAGGGCGCCAGTCCCGGCCATGCACACCGGTCACCGTACCCCCTAGTCGTTCCAACGTCTGCCAGGTGGTCCCGCCGGCGGGCCGCTCCGGCAGGGCAGCGACGGGAGCCGGTGTCCGCCGAGGCTGCTGCCTGCCTACCGAGGCCGCCCGTGAGGTGAGTCGTCGGTCAGTGGCGCCCATCGCACCCCTCCAGAGACTGGCCCTTGGCCATCATCACCAGCCGGGCGTAGGTCAATTCGTAGATGAGCCGGTCCAGCTGGATCCGGTCGAGCAGGATCGGCTGAGTAGCGCCGTTGCGGGTCGCGTCGAGCTTCACCGCCAGCTCGCGGCGCGCGAAGCGATCAAGCAGCAGCTGAACGCTGACCCAGCCGGTCCGCTCCCGGCCGATGGTGGCCAGGAATCCACGGTGCATCGGATCGTCGGGCCCACAACCCCGGCACCATCTCGGGCACGCGTCCGCCGCTGGCTGCGCACCGCGTGCCTCGTCGGCCCGGACCTCGCGCTCAGGCATCGTCGCCTCCATCTGTGTTAGCGGCTAAGTCGAGCAGACTGCGAAGCCGTTCGACGAGCGCAGCGGTCTGCGCCAGTGACAGTTCGGCCCAGGCGTTCCCGGCGCGGCTCGTCGCGTGGACAGCGATGAGAGGCGTTCGGGCGTCGCGACCGATCAGGTACGTGACGACAGTGCCGCTCGTTCGAGCCTCGCCGAATCGGTAGAGCGGGCCGCGGTGGCGGCGGGCCATGTGCGTCATCACTGGCGGGACCAGGTGACCGCAACGGTCCGGAACACACCAGTCGGGATGAGTCATCTCGACAGCCGGGTTATCCGGACGCGTCACTGCGGCCACCGCCCACCGTTGCCCCGGTAGGTCTGCGCCAGTGTCATCAGCGGCGCGTACCGCATCACTGGCACTTCCCTCGTCGGACCGACCGACCACCACGGCGAAGCCGGGAGAGCCGTCAACTGCGGAGCGGGTCGGACCTTGTTGCTGGCGTTCCGAGTGAGCGGGCGGCTTCGGGACCACCAGGACGACAACCAGTGGCGCCGGCGATGAGAGCCAGGCATTACGCCTCCACAGGTAGACGGGGACCGGTGGCCGACCACGGGGGATACAGCCGGCCACCGGCCCGGATGAAGGCACGGCGCACTGTCCGACGCAGACGGGTCGGGTATCGCCGAGCCAACTTGTCCGCGCGGCTACCGCAACCGGTCCGACAGGACGCCGCGCCTCACGTGCGACCAGGGCCGGCACGGCACCACCCCTGACACGAACCGTCACCCCAGCCGCACACCAGGAAACGTATCTACAAGTGGACGAGTTGTCTAGATGTCGAAACGGGCCACTTAGTTGGCACTTGGTAAGACAAGTGCCAGGTACGGTGAGCGGGTGCCCACCCCGCACTACGGACAGCCCCGTTACCGCGTCATCGCCG
Organism: Micromonospora sp. RTP1Z1; assembly: GCF_033804685.1. Lineage (NCBI taxonomy): Bacteria > Bacillati > Actinomycetota > Actinomycetes > Micromonosporales > Micromonosporaceae > Micromonospora > Micromonospora sp. RTP1Z1. Next base: position 33,896 of record NZ_JAPFQV010000046.1, on the reverse strand, counting down.
ACGAACTGAGACGCCGCATCACGAACGCAGTCATCCCGCCGGGCAGCCTCCTGCCAACCGAGAGCGCGCTAACCGCCGAATTCCGGGCAAGCCGCGGGACAATCCGCCAGGCCATTGCCCTCTTGCGGGATGAGCGTTTGGTCGCTACCGAGCACGGCCGCGGCACTTATGCCAATCCAGATCATTCCCACAAGGACAGCCCTGAAGAAGGCCCCCAGGTTGAAAGACGGCAGCGCCAGGTCCTGGCTGATCCAGAGCTTGCAGCCCTCTTCGCTGTCGAGGTAGGTACAACCCTGGTCGAGCAACAGGACGTGACTCGAATCAATGGAGCCGTGAGAGCCGTCGCGAGGGTATATCGGCTACAACGAGCAAGCCAGTAATTCCCGTGCGTGCCTGCAACACCTCTTCAAGGTGGCCCGAACGGGTCACGGGCACCGCCGGGGAGCACGTAGCGACCGTGCGGCGGCTACGTCGCCATTTAGCGGACTGCCAGCCTCACGATGGCCGCCGACAGTTCGGCAGCCCGTTCGGAATGCGAACGGGACGAAGTGCTCGGCTCTTCAGCAGGAGAGCCAGCCCTAGTCGTTGTTAGCGTCACCGCCGCTAACAGGCGGGCGGATCAGGCGATCCTCCTGAGTCAAGTTCAACGCGACCAGCTGAGCATAGTCGAGAAGAATCCGACCGGACAGGACATTGTCAAAGGCAATAATCTGAAGTGAGTGTTGGTAGTCCCGCCCAACCGTGGCGAGCAGTCGATACACGTCACTAACCCGTTCCTGGTCGAAGCCCTCAAACCCGGCATTGGCGGATAGGCCGTCTAATACAAGTAGGCCAGGAAGCGGTAGGTTTCGGTCAATCGCCACTGTGTGGTGGGCGAGCGCATGAGCGATGTTGACCAGAGTCTTGAGACCCTGACTAGACAATTCATCAAAGGAGCGCCCGGCGACGATCGGCAGGTAAGTGTTTCTGTTGATCTCCACAGTCAGTTCCTGGCCCAGCTCAGGTATGTTAAGAGCATGCAGGTACTCAAGCATGCGAGATTCAAGTGCTAGGACGTTATTCTCCGCGTCTCCTTGCGTAAGCTCCCAGCTGCCAATTATGCCGAGCAACTCTTCTCTTTGGACTTCCAAGTCGGAACGCGTGCGCCCTTGATTGTCGAGCCGGTCTAGAACCCTCAGATACTCTTCAAGGGCGCGCACCCGTGTCTCGGAACGCCCCTGCTCTTCGGCAAGATACTCAAGACGACTGGCATTATCCGACACGAAGGTTCGGGTACGGTTTTCCAGTTCTGAGGCCAAGGCGTGCGCCAAAATCTCAAGGTGGTCGCCAGATTCTTCGAGCTTCGCCAAAGCGGTGCGCCTTAGGGCAAGAACTTCGCCGGTCTCGGCGATTTGGCTAATGACGCGTTCCTGCTCAGCAAGCAACTGCTCGCGAGAAGTTGACGGCTGAGGATCCTGTAAGCATAGGTAGCACTTCTCAACCGGCGCCCGTCCTCCATCCACATCGCTGCCGCATCTAGGGCAGACCATAAAGTCGAAATCCACTAGCCACTCGTCAGCAACGACTGCTCGCGTCAATCGAGCAGACTGGCTCGAAAGCTGCCGCTGAAGATCCGACAAATCCTTAATCTGACCCTGAATTCGAGCAACCCTCGACGCAACCTCCGCTCGCTCATTTCTCGCGGCCAAAAGCTGCTCACGTATCTCACGAACTCCCGGCACTTCTATGGCAGCTTCGCTCAGGTTCTCACGCGCAATGCGGAGACCGCTTACATGCTCTGCAAGAACCTCCAGCTCCTGGACCAGTGTCTGCCGATCAGCAAAAGGCGTCTCTTCCAGAAAACGCTTCTGGACAGTCGCAGCTCGATCCAGTGCATCAAGACGGAGTTCTACGCTCCGAAGCTTCGCGTTCAGCTCTGCAATTGACTGGTCGTAATACCCATACGTCACCTCGAAGACCCAGCGCCTTTTGGCGTCCCTGAAGACACGTTGATGACCGAAGAGTTGGCTGTCCAGCTCGTCGCCGGTGACGATGCAGTATCCAAGCCAGTCAGTCATAGTAACGGGCGTCTGAGCGCCCGTCGGTTCACTGCGGGCCTGCGGGACGCTAATGGCGGGAATGCCTAGCTGATCCAACATGAAGGTGCTGTACGAAGACTCAACTCCAGTCGCGCGCAGGCGGTATGCTCGACTCAGGTTGTCCGAGGAGGAAGCCACTTCTGCTACTTCGACCGGCGCGTCCCGTGTAGTCGTCCGGGGCCGATATATCTGCCAGACGCGATCATTAAGCACGACTTCGCCGCGTAGGGCTCGGACGTATTCAACCTCTGGTGGAAGACTCCGCGGGACTGTTCCAAGCAGCCCACGTATAAGATTTACTAGAGTAGTCTTTCCAGTGGTAATGTCGCCTTGAACAATGTTGAGGCCGGGCGAGAAACCAACTCGTCGGTTGCCGCCCACGAGTTCGATGGATATAAGCTCCAGGCGATGACGGTTCGGATGGAGCTCATTCGAACGGAGGATCTCTGGCAGATCTGCCGGATCCGTCATCCTAGTTCCTCATTCCATTCAGCATCCGCGACCTCCGGCAACTCATAGATGTAACCCTTTAGCGTGTTGCCACTCTTATCCAGGTATCTGCCGAGAAGGCGCAATCTTTGGGCCATGTAGGCGAAGCTCTCGTCTTCTCTTAGGGTCTCCGCGAGGCTTGCTCCCAGCCGAGTGGTTCTGAATCCAAGGCCACTCGCGGTACTAAGGGGCGTCAGCTCAACGAGCCCTCGGCCGACAAGGGAGCCAAGTATGGCGTAATACGAAGGGTCCCAGGGCCCATAGCGATAACGCATCATCCGTGCATCTAACGGTGCGTCATCCTCTTCAATAGACGTGAGATCGGCGGGCCGCGCGCCGTGCGCCTCAAGCACTCTGCGCAGGTGTCTCGGATATCTCAGAAAGAAGTCAAGCTTTGCCAACTTAACGCGACCCTCAAGATGACGGGGCTTCCCTCTTGCAGTTCTACTAAACTGGTCAATCAGAAGCAGGATGCGTGCTTCGCCCTCCGGAGAAGCACGGTAGCGGGCGCGGCTAGCCGAATGCGACTCACGACCGGTCGGTGGAAGACCACTGCTCGCGGTCCCCGACCGTGATTGAGCAATAACGGTCATGCTGCCCGCCACGGGAACTTGCATTTATCAGAGAGATGCGCGAGGTATCCATAAACGTGAAACGGATTGCCACCGAAAAGCTGCTCGTGGTCGCAATGGCCGAGGTCTGCCAAGCGCGATAGAAGACCTGTTGCGATAACCTCGGCCTCCCGGCGTCCCTGCACGGGATTTACAGCCGCGTTCATTCGAGCTTGGCTTGCCACAGCGCGAGCCAATGAAAGTGTTCGACGACTCAACCCCTCCAAACTCTCATGGGCATCTACCCTTTGAGCTATTAAGAGCTGCCGCTGCACCTCCATGTCAGCTCGATAGTATTTTGCCTCCTGAATCGTCTCCTCGCGCGCTCTTCCTGCCCGCATTTTTAGCTCTAGCATGGAAACGGCAGATCCAGTTGAGAGCCTGCGGGTCAAGGACTCAATGGGCTCACCAGGAAGCGGCGGGGTCAACGCCGTTACCATCTCTCGACTTAGAGTCTGACGCGAAATATCGGCAGGAATGTGCTCGCTGCCCAAGATCTCGCCATGTTCGATTAGCGCGCTTTTTGCTTGAGCTAGTATCGCGAGGATAGTAGGCGGGAGACTCCCTGCCTCCTGTGCCGCCGTAGCTGATTCCAGCAATCGCACATATATGATTTCCAGCTCCGACATTGACATGTCAGGCCATATGCTTCCCATCTCATAGAGTGCATGGGCATCCATCTGACCCTGCGTGGGCTGATTGTGACGGATAACCAAGCGCGACAGAAAGTCGTTCACCCATCTACGGTTTAGGCCGTGGCCAACCAGCTTGCGCCGGACATCGGCGTCGGCAGTTGCCGGGTCGTCAACGAACTTGACCGTTGCGCGCACTTCCGAAATAGGACCCTCTAACCACAATTCGAACTTCGAGTCTCCATGCAGACGCGCCTGCCGAACCTTCATATAAGACTTGACAAGTGAGTCGAACCCGCTTTTACACATGTTCTTTGCGCTCCAAGAACCACGATCCCGGGTCTTGAGCTGGATGAAGCGGAATCGGTCGGGGTATACGAGTGTCACATCCTCGACGTGCTCGCAAAGAACAAAAGAGGGGCCTTGTTCCGAGAGGCACGAGAGCCACTGAAGGGCGGCCTGCTTCGCCTGCCACCTGTACCGAGCGAAGGTATGAGTGCCTGTCGGATCACTGGCTACCCTGGCAACCTGCTCCAAGCGCGTCTGCGCGGCACCAGCAGTCTCAGCGCCGTACGTCGTCATACAGCTTCCAGCAAGAGAGCAGGTCCCTCAATCTTCGCTACGCAGGGTGACGACCGACGAAACAACATGTGACGGATGTTACTCACAACTGTCAGCCGTGGCGACCCTCTGCCTGTCGGGTAGTCGCTTGACAGGGAATTCGGTCACACAGGGCGACAACCCAGGTCGACTATGTACTGCCGAAACGCTCTGTTCTAAATCAAGGCACCGCGCTCCGCGCGGTGCGGGGCGGCAAGCCCGGCCGGCGGCAAGCCGCCCCGGCCGCCTACGGCGCCGGGGCGGTGAGCCACCGAAAGCCGCCGGGACACCGCCCACGTCGGAGCGGAGCTCAGTCCAGAGCGAGTTCGCCCGGGAAGCGCTCACGAAGCGCGGCGACCGCATGGCGCAGGCAGTAGTCGAGGCTGTTGCCGTCGAGCCTGATCGACGCACCATCGAGCCGCTGGCCCGAGATCACCACCGTCCATGGCTTGTGCTCCCGCTCGCCGTCAACCTTGACGAGCCCGATCAGACCCATCTCCCCCAGGTGCGCCAGCAGCTCCGGCACGCGCTCGTCCCATCCCATCCACGGATGGGACCACGGAGGCCGCTACGGAAGCCAGCAGGTCGACCTGTTCGTGCGTCGGGGCTTCCGGCTGCCGCGCCAGTCCAACCCCGGGACTGGCTTGCCACCGGGTCACCGGGCCGCGGCACCAGCTCCACCGCCAGGACGTGGGGCCTCCCCCGCATCGACTCAGGCCCCCAAGCGCCGGCCGGGAAAGGGCCCTCAGACGGCAGAGCGCGCCAGACCGAGGTGTGGCCAACTGACCCAGCGCTCAGGCCCCCTCCAGGCCGTCCCAGGCCGTGGCCAGGCCGTCAAACGCCACCCAACGATGACCAAGGTCAACCAACGGCACCAGATAAACGACCAGCTCAGAGCCTTGATCACAGCTCTGAGCTGGTGGGCGACGGACGAGTCGACCTGTACGCCGGATTCTGTGACCGACGCCGTCCCGGAGGACGTCGTCGGCGGCGGCCATCCATCTCGGCCTGCCGTTGCCGGCAGGCTCCAGCGGCCTACCCGCAGACATCGGGCGGGCAGCCCTCAAGCGTCTGCGCGAGCCGTCATCTTGCGGTGACGGCTCTTTCTTGGCCTTGCTCCGGGTGGGGTTTACCTAGCCATCCCGGTCACCCGGGATGCTGGTGGGCTCTTACCCCACCGTTTCACCCTTACCGCCCCGTATAGGAACGGCGGTCTGTTTTCTGTGGCACTGTCCCGCGGGTCACCCCGGGTTGCCGTTAGCAACCACCCTGCCCTCTGGAGTCCGGACGTTCCTCGGCGACGGGCCGCAGCCCGTCGACGCGACCGCCCGGTCGACTCGTCCGTCGCTCCCTCATCTTAACGACGCGACGGCCGCGCTCATTTCCGCCCTGGAGGCGGGTGGACGGCGGGGACGGAGGCGACCGGCTCCGTCCCCGCCGCGCCGTCCGTCACCGCCGCGGAGGAGCTCACCGTGCCGGATCCGACCGCCTCCACCCGCGCCGCGCCCTCGGGGGCACCACGAGAAGCTGGTCGGTTGAGGGCCGCGTGGCCGCCGGCCCGGGTCGGCACCCGGATCGCGATCAGATCCGGAGAGCCGCCGACGACCGTGCTCGCCAACGCCCAGTCGGTCCGGCTGGCCGCCAGGGTCTCCGTGTCGTCGGGCCGGGCGTCGTCCGGCGGAGCCACCGCCACCAGGGCGTCGTAGCTCGCCCCGACCTGCAGGACGGCCGGGCCGATGCCCGAGGCCGGACCGACGAGCGCCGCGCCGGTGCCGTCCCCGCCGGGAATACGGCCGCTCCAGCGCCGCACCGGCCCGGGATCGCCCGACAGGCCGCTGGTCTCGACCAGCAGCCGGTAGGAACTCTCTGCCGCGACCGTGCACGGCCCACTCCCCTCGCCGACCCTGTCGCCTGTCGCAGGGAACGACGCGGCAGGGTGGCGAAAGGTTGAGTCCGTGCCTGGGCGGCGCGGACGGGAGGGTACTAGCCTCTGGGGACCATGGACCTCTCCGACGCCGCGCTCCTGCTCGCCGCCGGTCTCGCCGCGGGCACGGTGAACGCGGTGGCCGGGGGCGGTTCCCTCATCACCTTCCCGGCGTTGATCGCGGTCGGACTGCCCCCGGTGCCGGCGAACGTCACCAACTCGGTGTCGGTCTTTCCGGGGTACGTGGCGAGTGTGGCGGGCAGCCGCGCGGACCTGCCGCCGGCCCGGCGCATGGCCAGGCTGGTGCACACCACGATCGCCGGCACCGTGGTCGGCTGCCTGCTGCTGCTGGCCACCCCGGCGCGTGACTTCCAGCTGGTGGTGCCGTTCCTGGTGCTGGGCGCGACCGCCGTGCTGGCCTTACAGGATCCGCTGAGGCGCCTGGTCGGTCACCCGGCCGGGCTGAGCCCGCGCCGCCGTACCGTCACGGTGCAGGCCATGGTGGGGCTCGGCGCGGTGTACGGCGGCTACTTCGGCGCGGCGCTCGGGGTGATGCTGGTCGCCGGTCTGGCCCTGGTGCTGGACGCCACGCTGGCCCGGGTGTCGGCGATCAAGAATCTGCTCTCCGCGGTGGTGGGGCTGACCACGCTGGTCGTCTTCGCGCTCTTCGGCCCGGTCAACTGGGCGGCGGCCGCGGTGGTCGCGCCGGCCACGCTGGTCGGTGGGTACGCGGGCGCCCGGCTGGTCCGCCGGCTGCCGCCGGTGGTGCTGAGGACCCTGATCGTGGTCTTCGGCACGGTGATCGGTCTCTACCTGCTGTGGCGCGCGCTGCGTTGAGACGCCGAACCGCCCCGGCGCGACGCTGCGCCGGGGCGGTTCGACCAGGGGCGGAGAGGAAAGCTCAGTACGCCTCGCCGACCGGCTCCTCGGGGGCGTGCTCGGCGTCCCGGGCGGCGGAGTTCCACCGGGACCAGAGCACCCGCTCGCCGTAGCCGGCCGCCATCAGGTGGGCGAAGGCCAGGTAGACCAGCACACCCACGGCGAGCACCCCGAAGCCGACCCAGAACGGCAGGGCGAGCGAGTGCTCAGCGAGCTTGCCGGAGATGATCGGGGCGGGCGCGGCGGCGCCCCAGCGGACCAGGTTGAACGCGCCGGTGGCCACCCGGCGGTCGCTGGAGCCGAGACCGAGCGCCAGGTCGGTGAGGTTGGCGTTGGCCAGGCCCATGCAGAGGCCGGCGAGCACCAACACGACCAGCGACTCGGTGGTGGAGCCCGACGTGGCGAAGAGCGCCATGCAGACCAACAGGCCGGCGATGGCCACGCCGACGGTCTGCACGGCGCCGATCCGGTGGGCGAGCCGGTGCCCGATCACCAGGATTCCGGCGGCCAGGCCGAGGCCCCACGCGGTGAAGGCCAGCCCCAGCGGCACCACGTCGAGGTGCAGGAAGAGCGGGGTGTAGCCGAGCACCACGAAGAAGACGAAGTTGTACGCGGCGGTGACCACGCAGAGCGCGATGAACGCCGGCTTGCGGTAGGTGGCGAAGATCTGACCGACGCGTACGGGTGGCTGCCGGTTGGTCGGCTCGCGGAGCTTGCGGGACGCGACGGCCAGCGCGAGGACCATGAAGACGCCGCAGACGAAGAACGGCAGCCGCCAGCTCACGTGGCCCAGCAGTCCGCCGATCAGCGGGCCGACGGCGAAGCCGAGGCCGAGCGCGGTCTCGAAGAGGCCGACCACCCATTCCCGGTCGATGGCGAGGCTGACCAGCACCACCATCGCGGTGGCGAAGAACATCGCGTTGCCCAGCCCCCAGACGCCGCGTAGCACGGAGAGCTGCACGATGTTGTTGCTGAGCGACGCGAGGATCGCGGCGACGCCGACCACCGAGACGCCGGTGATCAGTACGGGCTTGAAGCCGAAGCGACCGCTGGCGAGGGTCGCCGGGATCATGCCGACCGCCATGACCGCGATGTACGCGGTGAAGAGCAGCTCGACCTGCCAGGCGGTGACCCCGATCGCCTCGCCGATGACGGGCAGGATCGGGTCCACCACGGCGATGCCGGCGATGGCGAGGAAGGCCACCAGGGTGGTGGCGTAGATGGCACTGCGGTTGGGTTCGGATCGCCGATCCACTCCGCCTCCCAGGGGAGATAGCTGTATCGTACAGGTAGTTCTGTTGTATCATACAGCTATGACGGACGACCACACGACGGGAACGGCTCGGGACGAGGTCACCCTCGGTCGGATCGAGACCGAGGTGGCGCTGCTGATGCGCCTCGGCGAGGCCACCCGGCGGGGCACCGGCACGATGGAGCACCGGCTGCTCGACCGGGCGGCGTACGTGATCCTGCGGCACCTGGCCAGCGCCGGCCCGCAGAACGTCTCGGCGCTGGCCGCGAAGCTCAACCTGGACGGCTCCACGGTCACCCGCCAGGTCTCCGCGATGCAGCGGGACGGCCTGATCGGCCGTACCCCGGACCCGGCCGACGGCCGCGGCACGGTGATCTCCCCCACCCCGGCCGGCCTGCAACGGATGGCCGCCGTGCAGCGGGCCCGCACCCGCCTCTATGGCGACGTCCTCGCCGCCTGGACCGACGACGACCGGGACACCCTGGCGGAGATGCTGCGCCGGCTGAACGAGGCGCTGGAGTCCCGCAACCGCCGCCGCTGAGGCGCACGGAAAGAGGCCCCCGGTACGGCGCGGGCCGTTGACCGGGGGCCCCTCATCTCATCTCAGGCGACGGGCTCGCGGGCCGAGTCGGCGTCGCGCTCGGTGCCCGGAACGACCCGGGGGTCGCCCTCGTCGGCGAAGTAGTCGTCCGGGGTGGTGTTGTCCACCCCGTCGGCCACCTTCGCGGCTCGCAGGACCAGGGTGAGCAGCGCTGCCACCACCAGGTTGACCAGCACCGCCACGATTCCGACGTAGATCGTCTTCTTGGTGTCGAAGCCGAACTCGGAGAGCGGGAATGCCGAGCCGGCGAAGTGCTTCTTCCCGGTCGTCGGGTTAGCGACCTGGTAGAGCATCCACAGGCCCATGCCCATGCCGGCGACCCAGCCGGCGATCAGCGCGTTGCGGTGGAACCAGCGGGTGTAGAGGCCCAGCGCCACCGCCGGCAGCGTCTGGAGGATGATCACGCCACCGATGAGCTGCAGGTCGATGGAGAACTGCGGGTCGAGGAAGATGATGCAGGCCACCGCCCCGAGCTTCACCACCAGCGAGGTGATCTTCGAGACGTTCGCCTCCTGCGCCGGGCTGGCGTCCCGCTTCAGGTACTCCTTGTAGATGTTGCGGGTGAACAGGTTCGCCGCCGCGATCGACATGATCGCCGCCGGCACCAGTGCACCGATGCCGATCGCCGCGTACGCGACACCGGCGAACCAGCTGGGGAACTGCTGGTCGAACAGGAGCGGCACCACGGTGTTGCTGTCCACGCTGCCCGCCTTGGCGCCCGGCAGCGGCTTCACCCCTGCCGCGATGGCCATGTAGCCGAGCAGCGCGATCAGCCCGAGCAGCAGGCTGTAGGCCGGCAGCGCGGACATGTTCCGCTTGATCACGTCCCGGTTCCGGCTGGCCAGCACGCCGGTGATGCTGTGCGGGTAGAGGAACAGCGCCAGCGCCGAACCGAAGGCCAGGGTGACGTACTGGAGCTGGTTGTTGGGGTTGAGCAGGATGCCGTCCCCGGGTGCTGGTGATGCCTTGAACTTGGCGTCCGCCGCGGCGAAGATGTCGCCCCAGCCGCCCAGCTTGTACGGCAGGTAGACGATCGCCACCAGGATCACGATGTAGATCAGCGTGTCCTTGACGAAGGCGATCAGCGCCGGCGCGCGCAGCCCGGACTGGTAGGTGTAGGCCGCCAGGATCGCGAACGCGATGATGATCGGCAGGTGCCGGGCCACCGCGTTGTCACCGGTCACGCCCATGGTCTTCAGCACCGCCTCGATGCCGACCAGCTGCAGCGCGATGTACGGCATCGTGGCGACGATGCCGGTGATCGCGATGAGCAGCGCCAGCACCGGCGAGTCGAACCGGTTGCGGACGAAGTCGGCCGGGGTGACGAAGCCGTGCCGGTGCGACACCGACCAGAGCCGGCAGAGCACCAGGAAGACCAGCGGGTAGATGACGATCGTGTACGGGACGGCGAAGAAGCCGGCCGCGCCGGCCCCGAACATCAGCGCCGGCACCGCCACGAAGGTGTACGCCGTGTAGAGGTCACCGCCGACCAGGAACCAGGTGATCCAGCCGCCGAAGCTGCGCCCGCCCAGCCCCCACTCGTCGAGGTGTGCCATGTCCTGCGGCGCCCGCCACCGGGCCGCCACGAAGCCCATCGCGCTGACCAGCAGGAAGAGCGCCGAGAAGACGATGATCTCGGTCAGATGATCCCGCCACATCACCGGTCACCCCGCTTCTTCGTCATCTGGTAGACCAGCGTGGTGGTAGCCACCCCGAGGATGATCCAGGCCAGTTGGAGCCAGTAGAACCGCGGGAAGCCGAACAGCCGGGGTGAGTCGGCGTTGAAGAAGGCCGGAATCAGCGGCACCACGATCGGTATGAAGAGCAACCAGTTCCAGGGACTGTGGTCCTTCGCCCTGGATCGCGCCGTGGTGGGCGCCTCCGGTTCGGGTGCTGCCATGTGACACACCTCCGGGAAGTCGTAACTCGCCATGTGACGGCCGGAGGCTACGGCCCTGTGAGCGCAGTCACGTTCGGCGGTGCGACGGCGGTGCGCCGAGCGGCCGCCCGCGTGCGCCGAACGGCGCGGGCGGGCGGCCCGATGACGGAGGGGTCAGAACGCGGAGAGGTGCGCGGTGTCGTTGACCGAGCGGACGGCGACGCCGCCGTCCGGGTAGAGGTCGAGCAGCGAGATGCCGGCGGTGTCCAGGTAGAGGCGGTGCAGGAAGGCGTCACCAGCCGCGAGGGCGTCGCGCAGCACCAGCTTGATCGGCGAGACGTGGGAGACCACCACGACGGTCTCCCCCGGGTACGCCTCGCGCAGCCGGTCCACCGCCCGACCGGTCCGCTCGGCGACCTCGGTGAACGACTCCCCCTGCGGCGGAGCGACCCGGGTCGAGGCCAGCCAGGCGTCCAGCTCACCCGCCCAGCCCTCGCGCACCTCGGCGAACGTCCGGCCCTCCCAGACGCCGAAGTCGCACTCGATCAGGTCGTCGTCGGGGCGTACCGGCGGGTTGCCGACGGCCGCGGCGATCGCCTCGGCGGTGGCCGTACACCGGGACAGCGGCGAGCTGACCACGGCCGCGACGGACGGGGCGAGCGCGGCCACCCGGGCGGCCGTCGCCCGGGCCTGGGCCCGGCCACGGTCGGTCAGCGGCACGTCGCCGCGGCCGGAGTAGCGCTTCTGCACGGTCCGCTCGGTCTCGCCGTGCCGGACCAAGATGAGCCGGGTGGCGGTCTCGGTGGGACGCGGCTCCCACGAGGCCGGCGTGGTGGCCGGGTCGGTGCCGGTGGCGCGTCCGATGGCGGCCCGGGCGGCCACCTCGCGGGCGGCCGCGCGGGCCGCCGAGTCCGGGCCGGCGAGCTCGCGCGGCGGCTCCACGATCCGGGGTGGCGCGACGGTGGCCCGGGCCGGCGTCTTCCCGGCGGCGGCGTCCATCGCGGCGTTCGCGAGGGCGTCGGCGTGCTTGTTGCGCTCCCTGGGGATCCAGCTGAACCGGACGCTCGCGAACCGGGCGACCAGCCCGGCCGCCTGGGCGGCCAGCGACCGCAGCCCCGGGTTCTTGATCTGCCAGCGGCCGCACATCTGCTCGACCACCAGCTTGGAGTCCATCCGCACGTCCACCTCGGCCGCACCCAGCTCGGCGGCGGCCTCCAGCCCGGCGATCAGGCTCCGGTATTCGGCGACGTTGTTGGTGGCGGTGCCGATCGACTCGGAGCGCTCGGCGAGCACCTCGCCGGTCTCCGAGTCACGGACCACCGCGCCGTAGCCGGCGGGACCGGGATTGCCCCGGGAGCCGCCGTCGGCCTCCATGACGACCGCGCGCACCGCCACGACGGCTACAGGCCCGACTCGTTGGTGCGCACCATGATCCGCCGGCACTCCTCGCAGCGGACCACGTCGTCCGGGGCGGCCTTGCGGATCCGGGCCAGGTCGGCGCCGGAGAGATCCAGCCGGCAGCCGCCGCAGCGGCCGACGGTGAGCAGCGCCGCGCCCAGCCCGGTGTCCGCGCGGATCTTGTCGTAGAGGCCGACCAGGTCGGCGGGGAGGTCACCGGCGAGCGGCTGGCGGGCGGAGCGCTTGAACTCCTCCTCGCGGGTGATCTCGGCGAGGCTGTCGTCGCGGCGCTGCTCGGTGACGGCGCGCCGCTCCCGGGCCTCGGCCATCCGCCGGTCGATCCCGTCGAGCACCCCCTGCGCGGTCTCCCGCTGCTCCATCAACTCCAGCTCGGCGTCCTCCAGGTCGCTCTGCCGGCGGTTCAGCGAGACCAGCTCGTGCTGCAGCGCCTCCAGCTCCCGGGCCGGCCCGCTGCCGGCGGCGAGCCGGGCCTCGTCCTTGCTCTTACGCGCCCGCACCTGCTCGACGTCCTTCTCCAGGCGGACGATGTCCCGGTCCAGGTCGTCGACGGCCACCTGGGCGCGGACCCGCTCGTCCTCCAGCGCGGAGAGCTCCCGCGCGAGGGCCTCCAGCTCGGCCCGCTCCGGCAGCGACCGGCGGCGGTGGGCGAGCTGGGCGAGGGCGGTGTCGATCGCCTGCAGGTCGAGCAGGCGGCGCTGCACCTTCGGGTCAGCCTTCACGGGCGGGGCTCCTTGTCGTCCGGTCGGGTGCGGCGGCGTGCACGGTCCACGGGTCGGTGTCCAGGTCGGACACCACGGTCTCGACGCCCAGCGTGTCCCGCAGCTGGGCGGCCAGGTCGTCCAGCCAGGGTCGTTCGGTCGCCCAGTGGGCGGCGTCCAGCAGGGCGGGTCCACCGGCGGCGAGGTGCTCACCGGCGGGATGGTGGCGCAGGTCGGCGGTGAGGAACGCGTCCACCCCGGCCGCGGACGCCTCGGCGAGGAAGCTGTCCCCGGAGCCGCCGCTGACCGCGAGGGTACGAACCATACGCCCGGGATCCCCGGCGGCGCGAACTCCCCAGGCGGTGACGGGCAGCACGGCGGCGGCGTGCCGGGTCAGCTCGGCGAGGGTCGTCGGGGTGGGCAGCTCGCCGATCCGGCCGATGCCCCGCCCCGGGCCGTCGGCCGGCGAGCCGGGGCGCGGCCGGTGCAGCGGGCGCAGCCCGGTCAACCCGAACCGGGCCGCCAAGGCGTCGGAGACACCGGGATCGGCCACGTCGGCGTTGGTGTGTGCCACGTACAGCGCCACGTCCGCCTTGATCAAACGGTGGACGATCCGCCCCTTGTACGTCGTCGCGGCGACCGAGGAGACCCCGCGCAGCAGCAGCGGATGGTGGGCGACGATCATGTCGGCCCCGGCGGCGAGCGCCTCGTCCACCGTCTCGGGCACCACGTCCACCACGCAGGCGACCCGGCGTACCCCGGCGCCGGGCTCGCCCAGCACCAGGCCGACCCGGTCCCATTCCTCGGCCCAGGCGGGCGGGTAGCGGCCGTCCAGCACGGCCACCACGTCGGCCACCGTGGGCGGGGATCCCGTTGTGCTCACGGCCGGCCAGCTTACCGGCGCGGGCCGTGACACACGCCCTCGATCGCCGGAACGCGCCCACGGTACGAGCAAACACCGCGCCGGCGGGCCCCGCCGGACCACCCGATGACGCGCCCCCGGGTCATCGGGCTCAGGCGACCGGGACGACCGGGCGGCGCACGCCGCGCAGCGCCGCCAGGCCGGCCCCCCACGGGAAGGCGTCCTGATGGCGCTCGCCGGTCCCCGGCGGGTGCAGCGGGACGACGTGGTCGCCGAAGACCACCGCCACCCCCCACTCCCGCAGCCGGCCCAGGCTGGTTCGGAACGCCGGGTGGGCGGCCATCGCCGAGTTCGTGTACGGCACCGCAGCGATCGGCAGGCCAAGCCCCTGGCCCTCGATCAACAACCCGAGCGCGAGGGTGTCGGTGATCCCGACCGCCCACTTGTTGACCGTGTTGACCGTCGCCGGGCAGACCAGCATCGCGTCCGCTGGCGGCAGCACGTCGGGATCGCCCGGGTTCTTGTAGTGGGTGCGGACCGGATGGCCGGTCTGCCGGGCCAGCGCGGTCCGGTCGACGAACTTCGCGCCGTCCGGCGTGGTGACCACGCAGACGTCCCACCCGTCCTGCTGGGCCAGCTCGACCAGCCGACCCACGTGCCGCGCCAGCGGCGAACCGCAGGCGATGACGTAGAGCACCTCGCGGCGCCCGTCGCTGATGCGCGGACCGTTCATCCGACCGGCACCACGCTCATACTCCGACTCCCATGTGCCCAGCCAACTCCGCAATCGGCGGAGGCGGCGTACCCCGTGTGCGACGCAGCACGTCCGACATCACCTCGTGGGCGATCGGCCGGCAGCGGATCTCGGACGGCGCGAGCCGGTCGCCGCGCAGCAGCATCTCGCCCGCGTTCGCCACGTCGCCGAGCTGCGCGTAGCCGCGGGCGATGTCGAGCAGGTGGTGCGCCCGCCGCTCGGGCAGCATCGCGTTGAAGGCCGCCTCGGCGATGCCATGGTGGATCTCCACCGCCCGCCCGCCGTCGCCCAGTTCCACGGCGGCGGCGGCCCGGTGCAGCTCCAGGTTGGTCGGGCCGAACGAGGTCCAGTAGTGGTTGTGGTCGCCGCCGAGCAGCGTCGCCGCCTCGTGCGCGCCGGTGAGCAGGTCGTCCACGGTGGCGGAGTCGGCGATCCGGGCGGCGGCCATCGCGCCCTGGAGCAGCAGCATGCCGTAGACGGAGAGGCGGGCCGGGGAGGCGTCATTGTCTCCGCCCGGGGCGAGCCGGTTGGCGATGTTGACGTTGAGTTCGAGCGCCGGCCGGGCCCGGCCCATGGCGACCAGCGCGTTGCAGACCCGGGTGGTGGCGATGCCGGCCAGCAGCTGGTCGTCGGCCCGCTGGGCGACCGCCATCGAGCGGTCCGCGGCCAGCCAGGCCAGGTCGCACTCGCCGAGCTTGCGCAGCACCGAGGAGGCGATCTGGTACACCTGCCCGAGCAGGTGGGCCGACTCCCGGGCTTGGTCGCCGCCGTAGCCGGCGTCGGCCGCCTGGGCGTCGCGCAGCAGCTTCGGCAGGGCGCGGGTGAGCATCCCGTAGCGGCCGTACTGGTAGGTGAGCCAGGCGTGGCTGACGGCCTTGCGCATGTCGGCCAGCGGCGGCGGGTACGGCGCGGCGTCGAAGTACGCACTCATCGAGTCGTACCGCTCCAGCGCGGCCCGGATCTCCTCGACCTCGACCTGGTCGATGCAGTTCAACGCGTCGGTACGCCGCTCCGGGTCCTTGCCGAGCAGCAGTTGGACGTCGACCTGGAGGATGTCGGCGATCTCGTAGAGGACGGAGAACTTGTCCAGCCGCCGGACGCCGCGTTCGACCTTGTCCACCCAGCTCTTGGACTTGCCCAGCCGGTCGGCGAAGACCTGCTGCGACATCTTGCGCCGGCCCCGCCAGTACGCCACCCGACGGCCTATCGGCAACTCGTCCATCTCTCCCCCTGCCCGCGTCCGGTCGACGTCCCCGGTCGACCGCCGCTCACGGTCCGTCGGTATTCAGGTTTTCGCTGGTCGCACACTCTGTACGTCAGCCGTACAGCCAGTCCTCGTAGTTTTCGTGCAAGTTGCATCAGCCGTTTCGTCAGCTCAACGACCGTGGGTTACGGCAGTGACGGCGCTCGACATGTGACATGTGGACAGTCCAGGCAGGGCGAAGGGAGATGGCACACATGTGGGGGAATGTCGGACCGCGCGTCGCTCACCTGTCGCCCCTGGAGCGGGTCCGACTGCGCCGGGTCGCGGTCCGCTACGCCGGGCACGGCTGGGAGGTCACCCCCGGCGCCTGCCTCGCCAACAGCCGCTTCGTCTGCGGCCGGGCGGGCTGTCCGACGGTCGGCTGCCACCCGGCCCTGGAGCACTGGGACCAGGCCGCGAGCGCCGACCCGGCCCGGGTGGCCACCTGGTGGCGCAGCCGCCCGCACGGAGTGCTGCTCCCCACCGGGCGCTCCTTCGACGTGCTGGAGGTCTCCGCCCACCTCGGCCGGCCCGTGCTGGACGCCGTCGCGAACCACCCCGCCGAGTTCGGGGTGCGCGGGCCGGTCCTGGTCACCCCCACCGGCCGGTGGATGTTCCTGGTCCGCCCCGGCGACCCGCTCCGGCCCGAGCTGGAGCACTGCTTCCACGTCGTCCGGCACGGCCCGGGGTCCTGGATCCCGGCACCGCCGACCCGGCTGCCGGAAGGCGTCGTGCACTGGGCCGCCGCCCCCGAACAGGCCCGCTGGCAGCTACCCGACTCGTACCTGGTGCAGAACGCGCTGATCGACGCGTTACGGGCGGCCGGCGTGACGCTCGCCTCCGACCTGCTCCCCGGCCAGCTCCCGCTGCCCCGCCGCGGCTCGTGACCGACCGCCTCCCGGGCGGGTGAACGACCCCCACGCGACAGCGACCCCGGCGGCCCCGCCCTCGTTGAACAGCTGACGGCGTACCGACGCCAGTGAGCGGGGGTAGACCATGTCCAGGGACGATGCGGCACGCCACACCGGCGGCACCGAACCATCGCGGCCCCAGCGCCGCCCGTACGGCTGGGCCGGCACCCGCCCGTGGGGCACCCGCCCCGGCCGGCCCCGCCCACCCGGCTCCCGACCCGCCACCACCCACCGCCCGCTCCGCTGACCGCCGCCCGTCCGGCGGGGCGGCAGCCCCGGGTCAGTCGGCCAGGGGCAGGGCGGTGGAGTGCAGAAGGCGGGCGTCGTCGGTGACCTCGCGGTAGGTGCTGAACCGGGCGTCGACCTCCCGGAGCCAGCGGAAGGTCTCCTCGGCCAGCTCGTGCGGGGTCGCGGCGGCCGGGCGGCGCCCGCGAGGGCACTTAAGACGGTACTCATGCCCTCGCCTGGGTGGCCGGTCCGGCCCCGTCCGGGCGTGGGCCCCCCAGCAGGGCCGACATCGACCCGGAACGCCGGACCGTAACGTTTTGGCCCGTGCTGGCGCTGGCGCGTCGTTCAGCGTCACAGCCAAACTTCAGGTGCGGATAAGCCTGCGCTGAGGTCGTCCGACCGGAAGTCGCCCCGCCGCGCCGAGCCGCCTCCGGCACCTCGCCGCCCCGGGCGAAAGTGGCAGCTGGCGCAGCGCGTGACCCGCCTCCGATGCGGGTATGCCGCCGAACCGCTGAAGCCGTGAGGGGAAGGCACCGCCATGCTCAGCAAAGAGGATCAGCGCAGGTTCGAGCAGATCACCCGCCAACTCCGGGAGAGCGATCCGCAGTTCTTCGCCCGGCTCGACCACCGGGCCCGCGCCCGCCGTGGCCGGTACCTCATGCTGTTGACGATCGTCCTGTGGGCCTCACTGCCGGCGATGACCGTGCTGGCCGGGCGGCTGGCCGGCGCGATCTGCGCCGTGGTGATGCTGGCCAACGCCGGGCTCATGTGGCGGTTCCGCCGGCGCTGGCTGTGACCACGCCGGCCCCGACCGGTCGATGGGCGTCGCCGCCGGGGAGCCGGCGGTGGTGGGCCGATCCGGCCGCGACCGGCCGAGGTCCCGGTACGCCCGGCGCAGCCGTTCGGCCAGCCCCGGGCCGCCGATGGCCGGCCCCGGCGGGCCGAGCTGGCGCAGCAGCAGATCGGGCCCGGTCGCGAGGGTCGGCGGCCGGTCGGGCATCGGCACCGGTGCCACCCAGAACCGGTCGACCGGGTCGGTCGGCGACGGCAGGGCGCCGAGCACCCGGGCCGCCCCGGCCGCCGTCGATTGCCGGGTCGGCGCGGATCCGGGCCCGGCCGTACCGGGGTGACCGTCGGCGACCGTCGGGGCGGACCGACCGGCCGTCACCGACCCGGCATTCGCGCGCGCGTCGTCCCCGCCGGTCACCGTCGGCGGCGTACCGGTCGACCCGGCGGCGCCCCGCAGCGTACGGAGCCGGTCGAGCAGCTCGGCGCGGCTGCGGCCCCGCCAGTGCAGCAGTTGGAACGGGTCGGCGTCGAACGCCTCGGCGAGCAGGTAGAAGGTGGCCGCGAGGTGTTTGCACGGCACCGCGAAGTCGGGGCAGCCGCAGCGCTGGGTCAGCTCGTCCACGATGGACGGGAAGAGTGGCGCGCCCGCCGCGGCGAACAGTTCCTCCAGCTCCGCCGGCAGGTCGCCGGCGAGCAGCCGGGCGCTGAAGAACGCCTGCCCGGCGAGTTCCGCCTCGATGCGGGCCCACACCTCGGCGGGGTACGCCGGCAACGCGATCCGCACCGGGTACGGGTCGGGCCGGGAGCCCTGCACGGCGGCGGTGACCAGCCCGGGCGTGATGTCCAGCCGGAGCACCTGGCCGCGGCGCGCGTACGACCGGCCCCGGGTGAGCCGGGTGCCGAGGGCGAAGGACTCCAGCACCTCCAGGAACCGCCGGGACCACCAGGACTGTCCGATCGCGCCCCGGGTGCTGCGCGCCCGTAGCCCGCCCTCCACCCGGCGCGGCGGCCCGAACTCGGCGAACCGCCCGGTCGCGGTCCCGTCCGGCGTGGTCACTCCACCACCGCCCCGGATTCCAGGGCGAACAGCTCGCGCAGCGCGCCGGTGGAGAGCTCGGTGACCCACTGCTCGCCGCTGCCCACCACCCGCCCCGCCAGGCTCCGCTTGTCGGCGATCATGGCGGCCACCTTCTCCTCCACCGTGCCGGCGGAGACGAACTTGCGGACCTGCACGCGGCGGCGCTGGCCGATCCGGAACGCCCGGTCGGTGGCCTGGTCCTCGACGGCCGGGTTCCACCACCGGTCTACGTGCACCACATGGTTCGCCGCGGTGAGGGTGAGCCCGGTGCCGCCTGCCTTGAGCGAGAGCACGAAGAGCGGCGGTCCGTCCGGCGACTGGAACCGGGTGACCATGGCGTCCCGGTCGGCCTTGCCCACGCCGCCGTGCAGGAAGATCACCTCACGGCCGACCCGGGCCGACAGGTGCCCGCGCAGCATGCCGCCGAACTCGGCGTACTGGGTGAAGAGCAGGGCCTTCTCCCCCGCGGCGAGGACCTCGTCGACGATCTCCTCCAGCCGCTCCAGCTTGCCGGAGCGGCCGGGCAGCGGCGAGCCGTCGCGCAGCAGCTGGGCCGGGTGGTTGCAGACCTGCTTTAGCCGGGTCATGGTGGCCAGCACCAGGCCGCGGCGCTCCATCCCGTCGCTGGACTCGATCTTCGCCATCATGTCGTCGACCACCGCCCGGTAGAGCGCGGCCTGCTCGGCGGTGAGGTTGCAGAGCACCTCCATCTCCAGCTTCTCCGGCAGGTCGGAGATGATCGACGAGTCGGTCTTGAGCCGGCGCAGCACGAACGGGCCGGTGATCCGGCGCAGCCGTCCGGCCACCTCGTCGTCGCCGTGCCGCTCGATCGGCTCGGCGAACGTCTTGCGGAAGGTGGCGGCCGGACCGAGCAGGCCCGGATTCGCGAACTGCATGATCGACCAGAGGTCGGCCAGTCGGTTCTCCACCGGCGTACCGGTGACCGCGACCCGGTGCCGCGCGGGCAGCGACCGGACGGCCTCGGCCTGCCGGGTCGAGGCGTTCTTGATCGCCTGCGCCTCGTCCACCACCACCCGGTGCCAGTCGATGCCGGCCAGCTCGGACGCGTCCCGCGCGGCCACCGAGTAGGTGGTCAGGACCAGGTCCGCGCCGTGCACGGCCGTCCGGAACTCCGCCCCCCGCGCCCGCTCGGCCCCGTGATGCACGTGTACGCGCAGCTCCGGCGTGAACCGGGCCGCCTCCCGCTGCCAGTTGCCGACCAGCGACATCGGACAGACCAGCAGGGTCGGTCCGGCCTCGGGCGGGTCCCCGGCCAGCAGGGCGAGCAGCTGCACCGTCTTGCCCAGCCCCATGTCGTCGGCGAGGATCCCGCCCAGCCCGAGCGACTGGAGGAAGGCCAGCCACGCCAGTCCCCGCCGCTGGTACGGCCGCAGCGTGCCGTGGAACCCGGGTGGCGGGTCGGCCGGGGCGATCCGCCGCTCCGCCGTCCCGGCGAGCAGCTCGCCGAGCGCGCCGTCGGCGGTGACCTCCAGCACCGGCAGCTCCTCTTGCCGGTCGGTCTCGGCGAGGCCGAGCCGGAGCAGGTCGGCGACGGTCAGCTCCCCGGCCGAGCGGAGCAGCCGGAGGCCGGCGGCGAGCCGCTTCGGGTCCAGCTCGACCCAGCGCCCGCGCAGCCGGACCAGCGGGGACTTCAGCTCGGCCAGGGCGGCCAGCTCCTCGGCCGTCAGCGGCTGGTCGCCGAGGGCGACCTCCCACCGGTAGTCGACCAGCGCGTCCAGCCCCAGCCCGCCGGAGGCGGCGGCCACCGTGCCCGGGGCGGTCCGGCTCCGGGCCCGCAGCCGGGCGCCGAGCCGGGTCGACGGCCGCCGCCACCAGGACGGCAGGAGCACCCCGAAGCCGGCCGCGTGCAGCACCGGGGCACCCTCCCGCAGGAAGCGGTGCGCTCCCTGCGGGTCGAGTTCCATCCCCTCCGGCGTGGCGGTCCGCAGCGCGTCGTCCAGCTCCGGCCAGAGCCGGCTGGCCCGGCCCAGCTCGGCGAGGAGGGTCTCCTGCGGGTCGTCCCCGGCGATCCCGGGCAGGTTTCCCGGCGACCGCCACACGTCACCCGCCTCGACCAGCAGCCCCGGCTCGTCGGCCGGTTGCAGGCCGAACTCCACCCGCCACCGGCCGTCCTGCGCCACCACGGCCGTGGGGTCGGCCGGCACCACCGGCAGTGGCTCCGCGATCTCGTCGGGATCGGGCTCGACCAGCCGGAAGCTGGCCCGCACCGGCCCTCGGGCGGCGTCGCGCTGCCAGGCGTCCAGCTCGGCGCGGAGGGTGTCTAGCCCGGCCGGGTCGACGGTGAACTCGCGGCGCTGGCCGGTGAGCGCGGCCAGCCAGGCCGGCACCGGCCCGCCCGGACGGAGGCCACGGGTCAGCACGGTCTCCGCGAGGGCGGCCCGGGCCGCGGCGTCGGTCAGCGCGTCCAACGCGTCGGCGACCAGCGCACCCGGCTCGACCAGGGCGGGCGGAGCGGCGGCGGCGCGGGCGGCCGGGGGCAGCGCGAGGGCCAGCGACCGGGCCCAGCCGGCGTCCGTGCCGGTGAGCAGGGGCCGCCAGACGGCCCGGGCGGTCACCCTGTCGGCGGCGCCCACGACACCGGACCGGGTCCACCGACCCGCGGTGGCGGTCGGCGCGACGCCCGATCGGGTGCCCGGCTCCTCGGTGGTGGTCCGCGCGGCGCCGGCCGGCGACGCGACGCCGGGCAGGACCCGGCCGCGGGTGACCAGGTCGGCGGCGAAGTCGGCCAGCTCGGCCAGCTGCCGCAGGTCCGCCCCCGGCACGGCGGCGCCCAGGTCGATCTCCCGCAGCAGGGCGAACGCGGCGTCCGGGGCGTACGTCAGGGCGGGGACCCGCCAGCCGGCGAGGGTGACCGGCCCGCGGAACGGTTCCGCGACGGCGGTCCGGACCAGCTCCGGCGAGTCGACCGGCGAACCGGCCCGGGTGGGGAGGGTGAGCAGGACGGACGTGGCCTCGGCCGGGAGGTCGCCGAGCGTGGCGGCCAGCGTGGCGTGCCCGGCGGCGAACGGGTGCGGCCGTTCGCGCGGGGCCCGACCGGGCCGGCGTGGCGCCCGCGCCGGCAGCGTGGTGTCCTCGGCCCAGACGGCGAGCCCGACGGCGGACAGCCACGCCCCGTGGATGACCAGCACGCACTCCCCCTCGTCGACGCCCGGGGCCAGGATAGGCGGCCCCGGGCGGCTACTGTCGGCGCCATGTTCGATCTGCTCGTGATCGGCGGCCTCGGGGTCGATGTGCGGACCCGGGTGCCCGCGCTTCCGCTGCCGGCCGCCGACTCGCTGACCGTGCCCCCCATCGACTTCCGGATCGGCAACACCGGCGCCGGGGTGGCCCTGGCCGCGCACGCGCTGGGGCTGCGGGTGGCCCTGGTGGACGTGCTGGGCACCGACCCGGCCGGGGACGTGGTCCGGGCGGCGCTGGCCCGCACCTCGGTGCACGCCGTGCTCGCCGACGCCCCGGCCGGTACCCGCCGGTCGGTCAACCTGGTCGACTCGGGCGGCCGGCGGATGTCCCTCTACGATCCGCGGCCCTGGGCGGGGCCGCCGCCGTTCGCCCCGGCCGAGCTGGCCGCGCTGCTGGCCGACGCGGCGCACGTGCATGTATCGATCATGGACTGGGCGCGGGACGCGCTGCCGACGCTGCGCGCGGGTCTCGGCGACGGGGTGGTGCTCTCCACCGACCTGCACGACTGGGACGGCGACAACCCGTACCATCGTCCCTTCGCCGACGCGGCCGACCTGGTCTTCGTCAGCGACGTCCGGCTCGGCGACCGGGCCGGGAAGGTCGCGGCCGCGCTGGCGCCCCGGACCGTGCTGGTGACCGGCGGGGAGGCCGGCGCGGCGCTGCACACCCCGGACATTCCATCGGTACGGGTGCCCGCGGCGGCCCCGCCCGGCCCGGTGGTCGACACCAACGGCGCGGGCGACGCCTTCGCGGCCGGTCTGATCGCCGCCCGCCGGCGCGGCGCGTCCCCGCTCGACGCGGCCCGGTACGCGGCCCGGGTCGCCGCCGCGGCGTGCACCCACGACGGGATGGAGTACCCGGCCGGTCTCCTGCCCCGGGACTGAGCCGGGGAGCGCTCAGATCGCGCCGGTCTGGCCGTCGTTCAGCTCGCGCAGGATGTCGGCGTGGGCCGGAGTGCCGGGCGGTCTCCTCGATCAGGTGTGAAGCTGGCAGTCCCGGCGCGGACCGCCCGCTGCCCCGCTATCCGCTGCGGGCCGACGATCTTCGGTGCAGGATGGGCGCATGGCATCCACGGTGCAGATCCCCCTGGTGGGCGGCACGGCCGATGGCGAGACCGTCACGGTCGAGCTGGACGGCAACGGCCGCCCGCCGCTGACCCACCATCACCTCGGCGAGCAGGGGCTGGCCGAGGCGCAGATCTACGAGTTGGAGTCGGACGACCAGGCGGGCCAGCCGTGGCTCTACACCTGGCGGGGGCCGGCGGTCTGAGCGACCGCCGCTCGGTCCGGGCCGGCTCAGGCCGCGTTGACCCGGGTCATTCGCTGGGAGCGGATGCTCTCCAGCACCCCCCGGGTGACCTGGGAGGTGCCGTGGGCCTGCTCGCACACCTCGGCCACCCGCCGGGCGGTCTCCGCCGCCCGCGCCGCCCGTTCGTCCCACAGCCGGTCCACCTCGGCCAGCAGCGGGCCCTCCACCTCCCGTGCCACGCCGCGCAACGCCGGCACCCCGAGCCGCTGGGCCAGGTCGAAGACCTTCCCGGCGTACGGCAGCGGCAGGAACGGCGTGCCCACCATGGCGGCGAAGATCAGGAAGTGCAGCCGCATGCCCACCGCGAGGTCGAAGTGCCGCATCAGCCCGAGGACCTGCCGGGGTGAGTAGTCGGCGTGCAGGATCCGACCCCGCTCGGCGGCGACCATGTGCGACATGACGCCGTGGGAGTGCCGGATGTCGTCGCGTTCCATCGGCACGAAGAGCACGTACGCGTCGATCCGGTGCACCAGGAAGTCACTGATCTGGGCGAGCAGACGGTGGTAGCCGTCCACGTCGAGGCGTTCCGCGGCCCGGCCCGGCTCGCGGACGCTCAGCCCGACGAGCCTCTTGCCCGCCGGGACCCCCTCCTCGCGTAGCCAGCTCTCCGGGAAGTCCTCCGGTTCGAGGAGGAACGCCGGGTCGGCGGTGACCGTGATCGGGTTCACCAGGCCGGCCTCCTCGAGCACCATCCGGGACTCCTGGTCCCGCACGGTGACCTCGGCCGCCCCGGCCAGGGTCTCCCGGACCATGCCGGTGTCCACCCCATCGCTGAGCGGCCCCACCCCCACCGCGTACGTGAGCAGGGGCAGGCCGCGCTCCTGGGCGACCCGGACCACCCGCAGGTAGCGCCGGGCCTCCCGGTCGTAGAGGATGCCGCCGCCCCCGAGGATCAGCAGGTCCAGCTCGGCCAGGACGAGGGACGAGTCGGCGCGGCTGACGCCCTCCCAGGGCACCGCCTCCACGTCCGGGTGGGCAAGCGCGGTGTGCGCCGGATTGCGGGAGAAGACGATGAGCCGGGCCTCCGGCTCCTGGTGCCGCAGGTCGGCCAGGAGCCCGCTGAGGATCGCCTCGTCGCCGAGATTGCGGCCCCCGTACGAGCCGAGCACGCCGATCGTCAGTGCGGCGCCATCCGTCATCCGTCGCTCCTCCCCAGGTGCGTCCCCGGGCGGGTTCCCGCTGCGCCGGTGGACATACCTGGCCCTGCCGTCGACGGCCGGACGGGACGCCGGGGCGGAAACCACGCCGATCCGCCGGCCGGCCGACCGCCGACGCTAATCGGCTTGCCCGGCCGGTGCGGCCTCCCGCACCGTGGGTCCATGCAGAGCACGACGAAGACCCGGATCGACTGGGTCGACCTGCCCGACCGGGTCCGGGCGTCCGTCGAGGAGATCCTCGGCGCCCCGGTCGTCGAGGCGGTGTCCCAGCCGGGCGGCTACTCCCCCGGCACCGCCGACCGGGTCCGCACCGCCGACGGGCGGCGGGCCTTCGTCAAGGCGGTCAGCCCGGCGCAGAACGACCGCAGCCCGGCACTGCACCGCGCCGAGGCGCTCATCTCCGCCGCGCTGCCGCCGCACGCGCCGGCGCCGCGCCTGCTCGGCTCGCACGACGACGGCGACTGGGTGGCGCTGGTCTTCGACGACGTCGACGGCCGGCACCCGGCCACCCCGTGGCTGACCACCGAACTGGGCGCGGTGCTCACCGCCCTGGAGACCATGGCCGCCGCACTCACCCCGGCGGCGGTCGCGGCCGTACCCACCGCAGCCGAGCAGCTGTCGTACGACTTCGGCGGCTGGCGACGGATCGCGGCGGACCCGCCCGCGGACCTGGACCCGTGGGCCCGCACGCGCCTGCCGCAGCTATGCGCCGCGGCCGAGCGGGGGCTGGCCGCGCTGGCCGGTGACACCCTGTGCCACCTCGACGTCCGCGCCGACAACCTGCTGATCGGCCGGGACGGCGCGGTCAGCGTGGTCGACTGGCCGTGGGCGTGCCGCGGGCCGGCCTGGTTGGACACCGTCCTCCTGCTGGTCAACGTCCGGCTGCACGGCGGGCACGACACCGAGGCGCTGCTGCGCGGCCTTCCGCTCACCGCCGGGGTGGATCCGGCCGCGCTGACCGGGGTGCTGGCCGGTCTCGCCGGCTACTTCCTCGACGCGGCCCGGCAGCCGCCGCCGCTCGGCATCCCGACGGTCCGGGCGTTCCAGCGGGCGCAGGGCGACGCGCTGCTGCCCTGGCTCGCCGAGCGCCTGGGCTGAGAGCCGGCGGGGCAGGCGGTCAGGTCGGCGGGCGGACCTGGTGGGTGAGGAAGGGCAGGACGGCGGCGGGCAGCGTCGGTGAGGTGACGATGTCGTAGTGGGTCAGGCCGGGCAGCACCGCCAGTCGCGCGGCCGGACGGTCCGAGCCGTCCCAGCCGGCGTCCCGGTGACCACCACCGAGCAGCCCGAAGAGCTCCGCCATGTGGGTGACCGGGATCGAGTCGGCGTCGGCGAAGACCAGGAGCACCGGCATGACGAGGCCGCCCACCTCCGCCGACCAGTCGTACTCACGGCGGAGCAGGTCACCGGTCTTCACCCAGAGCTGCGGCCAGTCCTCCGGGCGCGGCGCGACGCGGGCGTACAACTCGTGCGGCGGGGTGCCGCGCATCTGCTCGGCGACCCGCTCGTCCTGGGTCGCCATCGCGGCCAGCACCTCCGGGTACCAGCCCTGCCGCTTGCCCGGGGTGGAGACCAGCACCAGCCGCCGGACCAGCTCCGGGTGCTGGATCGCGGTCCGCAGCGCCACCCCGCCGCCGAGCGAGTAGCCGAGCACGTCCGCCTCGGGCAGGTCGAGGTGCCGGATCAGCGCGGCCACGTCGTCGGCCATCGACTCGTAGCGCAGCGGCCGGTCCACGTCGGCGGTGCGGCCGTGGCCCTGCAGGTCCACCGCGACCACCCGGCGGCGCGTGGCCAGGGCGGGCAGGATCGGGGCGAACATCTCCACCGACCCGTAGCCGCCGTGCAGCAGCACCAGCGGCCGGCCGGCCCCGTGGACCTCGTACCAGAGGCGCACGCCGTTGACGTCGGCGTAGCTCATGCCCCTCCCGTCTCCTCGCCCACCCGGTACAACGAGGAGCGGGCGCGGCCCGTCTCCGGGTGCGTCTGTCGTCGCCGGGGAGACCACAGACGCACCCGAACCCGTGCGCCGGTGCGATCCGGCGGCGTACCGGTGCAACGTCCCCTCGTCCGAGGTCACGGTGCCGTCCCGGCGCAGGCCGGCCTTCTCCAGCACCCCGACGGACGGCACGTTGGCCGGGTCCACCGTAGCGACGACCTGCGTCACCCGTTCGATCATCAGGTAGTGCCCGTGCGGCCGCTCCGGCTCGCGGGTGAGCAAGCCGGCGATCATGCGGTCGGCCTCGCCGGGGAAGCCCGACGCCCAGTGCGGGCGGCGCTCACCGGCGACGGCGGCGGCGGCCTCCTCGGCCGGCCAGGGCTGCAGCACGAGACGGTCGCGTGTCCGCGCGTCGGCACTCTGACCCATGATCCGGATACGCCGCGCCCCCGCTGCCTCGGGCCAAGGGGCGGCGGGGGCGCGGCGGAGGTCCGGTCAGCTGACGCCGGTGACGGCCTTGACCAGGTTGATGCCGAAGTAGCACACGAACGCGACGGCGACCGCCCACATCAGCGGGTGGATCTGCCGGGCCTTGCCCTGCGCCACCCGGATCGCCACCCAGCTGACGAAGCCGGCGCCGATGCCGTTGGTGATCGAGTACGTGAACGGCATGAGGGTCATGGTCAGGAACGCCGGGACCGCCACCCCGACGTCGGTGAAGTCGATGTCCTTGACCTGACGGATCATCAGGGCGCCGACGACGACCAGCGCCGGACCGGCGGCCTCGCTGGGGACCAGCGACACCAGCGGGGTGAGCAGCAGCGCGCCGAGGAAGAGCAGACCGGTGACCACGCTGGTCAGGCCGGTACGGCCGCCGTCCGCGATGCCCGAGGACGACTCCACGTACGTGGTGGCCGAGGAGGCGCTGCCGGCGCCACCGGCGACCGCGGCGACACCGTCGACGAAGAGCACCTTGCCCAGCCGCGGCATGTCGGTGCCGTCGGCGGTGGCCAGGCCGGCCTGCTTGGCCAGGCCCACGGTCGTGCCCATCACGTCGAAGAAGTCGGCGAGGACGAGGGTGAAGACCAGCAGCACGGCGGTCATCACGCCGACGTGCGCGAACGCGGTGAACGAGACGTTGCCGACCAGGTGCAGGTCGGGCGCCTTGATCAGCGGGTCGGGCAGGGTCGGCACGTTGAGCTGCCAGCCGGTCGGGTTGGGCTTGCCGTTCACGAACGCCGGACCCGGCTGGGCCAGCGCGTTGACGATCACGGCGACGACCGTGGTCGCCACGATGCCGATCAGGATGCCGGCCTTCACCTTGCGGGCGACCAGGATGCCGGTGACCAGCAGGCCGACCAGGAAGACGACGGTGGTCCAGCCACGCAGGGTGCCGTCGCCGCCGAGCTGCACCGGCACGGTGGTGCCGACGGCGTCCGGCACCCGCCGGACGAGGCCGCCGTCGACGAAGCCGATCAGCGCGATGAACAGGCCGATGCCGGCGGCGATGGCCGCCTTCAGCTCGGCGGGGATGGCGCGGAACACGGCCTTCCGGAAGCCGGTCAGCACCAGCACGGTGATGATCAGACCCTCGATGACGACCAGGCCCATCGCCTCAGCCCAGGTCATCTGGGAGGCGACGGCGTACGCGACGAAGGCGTTGAGGCCCAGGCCGGTCGCCACCGCGAACGGCACCCGGCCGACGATGCCCATCAGAATGGTCATCACCGCCGCGACGAGGGCGGTGACCCCGGCGACCGGCGCGATGCCGAGCAGGTTGCCGTCGGCGTCCGGCGCGGTGCCGATGATGAGCGGGTTGAGCACGACGATGTAGGCCATCGTCGCGAAGGTGGTGAGCCCGGCGAGCACCTCGCGCTTGACGGTCGAGCCCCGGCGGGTGATCTCGAAGAAGCGGTCGAGACGGCCGCGTTCGGCGGGTTCCGTCGGCTCGGCCAGGACAGCAGGATCCTGCGTAGTCACGCTCATGGCGTGGCGTACTCCGTTCCGGGTTGGCCCGCCGGACATGCCGGTCGGGCGAGGGGGTGCAGCCGTCCCGGAGCGGTTGGCCCGGAGAACGTCGGAACGGCTGGGCTCCACGGATCCCGTGAAGCACTACGAAGCCGCACCCCGGTCGGGGAGCGACTTCGCCCCACCACCTTAACTGCCGGGTAATGCCGGATGACCTGCCCCTACGCCTACGCCCGCGGCGGGGTGGGGAACGTCACCGTCAGCCGACCGCCCAGGAGACCGGGTCGTGGCCCCGGCCCGGTGCCGGGCGATCCACTCCTGGTTGAGCGCGTCGGCCCGCCGCCGGTGCCGGGGACGGATCACCGCGTCGGCCGGCAGGTCCAGCCCGAGGACGTCGAGGGTCCCCCGGGCCACCCCGGTCGGGTCGGCGGCCAGGTCCTCGTAGCGCACCCGGTGCGGGCGGACGTCGTACCGCGCGAACCACTCCTCCCAGGCCGCGTTGTGGGCGTCGATGGTCCGGAGCAGGTCGTCGATGCCGTCCGGGTCGTACCGGGGCGGCTCGTGGTTGGCGCCGGCGTCGCCGACGTACCAGAGGTCCGTCTGCTCGGCGCGCAGCCAGGACACCGCCTGCGCGAGCACGTCGCCGCGGCGCAGGTACACGAAGGCGGTCCGGCCGAAGGCCCGCCGCAGCAGCGCGTCGTCCGCGCCGGCCAGTTCGGGGTGGACGGTCGCCAACCCCGCGACGACCCGGTCCAGCGTCCCCCACATCAGCTTCGCGCCGAAGGCCCCGTTGCCCGTCCGCCCGGCCGCCAGCGCCGCAGCCACAAAGTCGCCATAGCCCCAACCGCCGGCTTCCAGCCCCCATCGCCCAGCCCAGAGCGGTTCGTCGGGCACCCGGAAGTACGCCTCCGGCCGGCCGGCGACCCCGGTGGAGGCGAGCAGGCCGCAGAGCAGCGAGCTGCCCGTCCGGGGGGTGGCGCAGATGAAGTACGAGTCGACGTCGGCCATGTGGCAAGCCAATCGACGGACGTCGCCGGTGGCAACCGGATTGGTCACTCCCGGACGACCGGCCCGGGTGCCGGCGCGACACGCGAAGGGTATTGACACCCTCACCCACCGCGAGCAGATTCCGGGGTGATCCCCGGTCGGTCACGGCCGGGACGTCCGCGCGGAAGGACGTTCGCCATGAACAAGATCAGAGCCACCGGTACGGCCCGCCTCGCCTCGGCGGTGACGCTGCTCGCGCCGCCGCTCGTCCTCGTGGCCGGGCCGGCGCCGGCGTACGCCGCGGAGACCACCACCCGGATCCTCCGGGCCCCGATGGACCTCTCCGTCTTCCTGCCCTGCGCCAACGGCGGCCTCGGCGAGGTCGTCGACTTCACCGGCACGATCTCCGAGCTGTACCACGTGACCGTCGACGGGGCCGGCGGGTTCCACGTCCACATCGTCGAGACCCAGTCGAACGTGCGGGGCACCGGCGAGACGACCGGGGACCGGTACGTCAGCACCCGGGTCAACCTCTTCGTCTACAACCAGGGATCCGGGTCGCTGCCGATCACGTCCACCCAGCAACTGGTGTTCCGGATCGTCGGGCCGGGGCCGGGGAACGACGCGTCGATCCGGATCACGAACCACACCACCGTCAACGCCGACGGCACCGTCACCGTCGCCTTCGACACGTACGCCGCGGAGTGTGAACCCACCGCGCCCTGACCGTCGGGCGATCGCGCCGGACGGCCCGGCAGGCGGGCGCGATCGGGCGTACGCGGCTGATCAGTCCACGGCCACCGGGCTCGGCGCCGGCTCCGGCGCCGGCTCGGGGTGCCGGGCCGTCCGCAGCGGGGAGAACGCCGCGACGGCCGCCGCGACCGCCGTGCCGGCTACGCCGACCCAGATCGCCGGCCGGTAGCCGAGGTGCTCGGCCAGCAGCCCGCCGACCGGGGCGCCGATCGTCAGCATCCCCCAGTTGAGCGAGCGGATGGTGGCGTTCATCCGACCCTGCAGCCGATCCGGCGTGATCGCCTGCCGGTAGCCCATCTCGATGGGTCCGCCGACGCCCAAGGCGAACCAGATGACGAACTCCGCCGCCCCCACCATGACCCAGCCGGCCGTTCCGGAGGCGGCGAGGGCCGCCAGGACCCAGCCCAGCGGCTCGACCACCCGCCCCAGCACGATGGCGCGCCCGGCTCCCCAGCGGCCCGCGAGGTCGGACAGCGAGTTGCCGACCACCGCGCCGACACCGCCGACGGCCAGCACCACGCCGAGCCCGAACGCCGCCCGGTCCTCGGGCAGTCCCGGGTCGAGGCCGCGTACGACGAAGAGCGTGAGGACGGTCGACGCCAGGCTGGCGAAGAGGAAACGCGCGTGCATGGTGACCGCGTACGACGCCAGCACCCGGTGCCGGTACACCCAGGCCAGCCCTTCGCGCAGTTCGTGGCCGAGGTGACGGCGACCCGGGTGCGGGGCCGGCTCGTCCCGCCGGATGGTCGCCAGCAGCAGGCCGGAGACCAGGTAGGACACCGCGTCGACCAGCATGGCGACGGGCGCGCCCACCGCCGCCACCAGCGATCCGCCGAGGAACGGGCCCGTGGTCTGGGCCAGCGACGCGCTCTGCTCCATCCGGGCGTTCGCCCGGGTGAGCGCCACGGTGGGCACGAGTTGGGGCAGGTAGGACTGGTGGGCTGCCTCGTAGAGCAGCGACAGCGCGCCGAACGCGGCGACGAGGACCATCAGCGCGGGCACGCTCAGCGCTCCGAGCAGGGCGAGCGACGCGATCAGGGTCAGCAACACCGCGCGGGCGAGATCGGTGGCCACCAGGATCGGCCGCCGCCGGTACCGGTCGGCCACCACCCCGGCCAACAGTCCGAACAGCAGGTACGGCGTCCAGCGGGCGCCGTTGATGAGCCCCACCTCGGCGTCGGTCGCGTCCAGGGCCACGATCGCGATGATCGGCAACGCCACGGTGGTCAGGTACGTCCCGAACGTGGAGACCGTGTCGGCCGCCCAGAAGCGCGCGTACCCGGGGTGGCCGAACAGTCGTGTCATCCTGGGGACGGTATGCGTCCGGCGGGTCGGCCGCCGCCCGGGTCGCCGCCGCTACGTAGGCTGTCCGGCGTGATCGAGTTGGTACGGCTGCGGGCCGACCACGCGGAGGCCCTGCTGGCCTTCGAGCGGGAGAACCGCGAGTACTTCGCCCGTTCCGTGCCGGATCGCGGAGACGCGTACTTCGCCGACTTCGCGGCCCGGCACCGCGCCCTGCTGGCCGAGCAGGACGCCGGTCTGATTCACTTTCACGTCGTCGTGGGCGACCAGGGTGCCCTGATCGGCCGGGTCAACCTCGTGGACGTCGAGGACGGCACCGCCGAGCTCGGCTACCGGATCGGTGAGCGGGCCTCGGGCCGGGGCGTGGCGACGGCGGCGGTCGAGGAGGTCTGCCGGCTGGCGGCCACGACGTACGGGCTCTGCGTGCTCACCGCGGTCACCACCCGGGACAACCCGTCGTCCATGGCGGTGCTGGGACGCACCGGGTTCACCGCGGTGGCGGAGATCGTCCTCGACGGTCGCCCCGGCGTGCGGTACCAGCGCCGACTTGTCGAGTGAGTCCGGACGGGCGGCCCTGGTGATGATGGGGGGCGCCCAGCACGGGCTAACCGCCGTACCAACGAAAACCCGATGCCGCGGTGGATCAAGACCCGGCACACTCGGTCGATGGCGCCAACCGATGATCTTCACCGCCCTGCGTCACACACGGATGCGTTGGAATACCCCATTGTCGGAGGACCACGCCGCCCTACTCCTCCACCGGCTCGACATCCCCGCTGGTGCTCGCGTGCTGGACCTCGGATGCGGATGGGGCGAGCTGCTCCTACGAACGGTTGCCACCAAAGCAGCTGGCGCATTGTCGACGACCGGCATCGGTGTCGACACCGACGACGCGGCTCTGGCACGGGCCGCATGCTCGCCGCTGAGCGGTCATTGGACACGCAGGTGACCTTCGTGAAACACGAAGCGGCGGCCTGGCGGGAGCACGCCCAAGCCAGCGGCTCAGGTTCGACTTCTGAGGCGCGGGAGCCACCACTCGACTGCCATCAGCACAGGTGATGGTAATTCCGTAATAGCCCGCATCACACTGCACAACGGCTGACCATGGAACGCGGATCGTGCGCCACTCCCTGCGCAGGATTAGTCCTTCCGGACCTGCAGACAGTCGAGGATGGAATATTCGCCGCCACATCACGAATCCCATCAAGCCGTAAGTCGCCCCGATGGCGAGCGGCGCGAGCAGGTCACCGTCGGGCGCAGTAGCTTGCCAAACGAAGAACATCACCACCACTACGGCCATGCCGCCGATCAACAGTCCGGCCAAGGTCCGCGTCGCGAGACCTAGTCGCCATACCCGCACCTCCTCCAAGTCGCTCGGCAACCCCGACCCCCATCTATTCGACTCGAACACAGCACCGACACAGGGCCCCGCGATACCCGTGGCAACATCATCCCCAGCTCCCAACCGGGTTCGCCAGCGGCCCGACGACGCAGGTCTGCCAGCGACAGCGCTCATCTGCGCAATCTTCTGCTTTAGCCAGCGCGCCAGCAGTCACGGATGAACCTGCCATCTGTCTGCCGCCGACCCGCCCTCCTGGGGAGCGGGCTGCCGCCCGGCCCGCCACGTCATCCATGCGGACCTTGACGGCTCGTACGGACGCTGGCGGGTCGGGCGGTGGTCTGCTCGGCTTGCCCGGGTCGGTGGCAGGTGGGATGGCTCCTTCCGCAACCACCCACGGACCGCGACTCGCCAGCGAAGCCCCGGCCATCCTGGGGTCGTTGCGCCCCCGCCGGAGGCGCAATGACCGCGACCGGTTTGCCGCCGCGACCCGCCACGCGGACCCGGCGTGCCCTTCCCTGCGCCGCGCTGCTCGGGCGCGGCGCGGCCGGCTGCCGGCCCGCGAATCTCAACCACTCTCGGCGCTGCTGTCTGCGGTGGCCCCGGGCTCCCCGCTCTCCGCGCCAGCCACCGGGCGTGTTGCGTGGCCGGCGTGGAGCGACAGCGGCAGCGGCCGGCGCGCGCCCAGGCGGCGGCGCGTGCGGCCCGTTGCGGGCCGCCTTGAAGACGTACAGAAAGTTTGAACTTCGCCGGCACCGGCAGCACACGCCGGCAGCCGGCCTGTCGTACTCCGGTTGATGCATTACACGGCGGCTCCACTTGATGCGTGACACGATGCCCGGCTCGTTGGCTACCCGCTGTAACGTGGAGTGGTCGGATGCGGTCGGGCCTATCCGGAAGGTGTCAACCTTTTCGGGGCGGATGGTTCAGGGGTTCGTTGACTGAGTCGGCTCGTCGTTGGGCTTGTTGATCCACGCGGGTTCGGGTAGGGCGGGTGGTTGTGGGATGCCGCGGACGAATC
>NZ_JAPFQV010000045.1:0-53959 GCF_033804685.1 Micromonospora sp. RTP1Z1 | reverse complement strand
CCGAACCCGGAAGCTAAGCCCTCCAGCGCCGATGGTACTGCACTCGGGAGGGTGTGGGAGAGTAGGACACCGCCGGACAATCTTTCCAGATGAGGTCACCCTTCGGGGTGGCCTCATCTGCGTTTCCGGGCCATTGCGTCAGGCGGTCGCGCGGAGGAAGAGGGGCACGCCGCGGCCAGGCCGCCGACGTGCCCCGGGGGTGATCAGCGGGTCTGGATGCCCTCCCGGAGCCGGCGGAACAGGCCGGCGGACTCGTCGACGGAACGCCCCGGGAACATCGCCATCACCACGCTGCCGTGGTCGGCCCACCCGCACACGGCGAAGTCGCCGCCGTCGCCGCTGGTCATGCCGCACTTCATCACGCCGCCCAGCCGGCCGGCGTCCACTTCCCGCAGCCCGGTGACCTTGCCGGTCGCGTCGGTCATCATGCCGAAGAGGCTGTTCAGATCCCGCTCGGGCTGCCAGAGCAGGGTGGTGCCGCCGAAGACGAGCACGGCCCGCTTCGCGTCCGCCGGATCGCTGTAGACCGTGCCGAAGCTCCGGTCCAGGTCGATGTCGGCGGCGAAGCCGCTCCGCAGGTAGTCCGCGGTGCTGCGCGCCCGCTCGCTGTCGTCGCGGGTCAGGCCGGCCAGCTGTACCGGGGTGGCCAGGTTGGTGTCCTTCTGTTGCAGCACCCGCCAGCCGCCGGCGCCGAGCGCCCCGATCCCCGCCAGACCGGCGACCAGCGCGACGGTCAGCACCATCCGCTGGCGGCGGGAGGGGGTACGACCCCGCTCGGGGTCGTTCTCCGGGTCGCGGCGGCTCAGCTGGATCGGCTCGTCGGTCAGGTCGACCGGCTCGGGCCCGTCGCCGAGCGGACGCTCGGTGAGATGTGCGTCGGACATGTCCGCCACCGTACGCGAACTACAGGTGGCGCACGTCGGGTCCGCCGAACGGCTCCGTAGACTCTCAGGGTGACCGAGAGACTGGATGCCCGACGCCCCGACGCCCCGACCCTTGCCGGCCAGTACCAGCCCGGCGAGGTAGAGCAGCGACGGTACGAGCAGTGGGTAGCCGCCGGCCACTTCCGGGCGTCGGCGGAGAGCGACAAGCCCCCCTTCACCATTGTCATCCCGCCGCCGAACGTCACCGGCTCGCTGCACATGGGCCACGCGTTCGAGCACACCCTGATGGACGCCCTCATCCGGCGGAAGAAGATGCAGGGCTTCGAGGCGCTCTGGCTGCCCGGCATGGACCACGCGGGCATCGCCACCCAGAACCTGGTAGAGCGGCAGCTCGCCACCCAGGGCCTGTCCCGGCACGACCTCGGCCGGGAGAAGTTCGTCGAGCGGGTCTGGCAGTGGAAGGCCGAGTCCGGCGGCGCGATCCTCGGCCAGATGCGTCGGCTCGGCGACGCCGTGGACTGGGACCGCGAGCGCTTCACCATGGACGAGGGCCTGTCCCGGGCCGTGCAGACCATGTTCAAGAAGCTCTTCGACGACGGGCTCATCTACCGGGCCAACCGGATCATCAACTGGTGCCCGCGCTGCCTCACCGCCCTGTCCGACATCGAGGTGGAGCACACCGACGACGACGGCGAGCTCATCTCCATCCGCTACAGCGACGACGTCGTGGTGGCCACCACCCGGGTGGAGACGATGCTCGGCGACACCGCGGTCGCGGTGCACCCCGACGACGAGCGGTACCGGCACCTCATCGGCACCGAGGTTGCCGTGCCGCTCACCGACCGCCGGATCCCGATCGTCGCCGACGAGCACGTCGACCCGGCGTTCGGCACCGGCATGGTGAAGGTGACCCCGGCGCACGACCCGAACGACTTCGAGATCGGCCAGCGGCACGACCTGCCGGCACTGACGATCATGGACGAGCGCGGCATCATCACGGCGCCGGGGCCGTTCGAGGGGCTGGACCGCTACGAGGCCCGCCCGGCGATCGTCGCCGCGCTCCGCGAGCAGGGTCGGATCGTGGCCGAGAAGCGGCCGTACGTGCACGCGGTGGGGCACTGCTCCCGCTGCAAGACCACCGTCGAGCCGCGGCTGTCGCTGCAGTGGTTCGTCAACACCGCGCCGCTGGCCAAGGCGGCCGGTGACGCGGTCCGCGACGGTCGGGTCCGGATCGAGCCGGCCGAGCTGGCCAAGCGGTACTTCGCCTGGGTCGACAACATGCACGACTGGTGCATCTCCCGGCAGCTCTGGTGGGGCCACCGCATCCCGGTCTGGTACGGCCCGGACGGCGAGATCGTCTGCGTCGGTCCAGATGAGGAACCGCCGAGCAGCTCCGGTGACGGTCAGGGCTGGCACCAGGACGAGGACGTCCTCGACACCTGGTTCTCCAGCGGCCTGTGGCCGTTCTCCACCCTCGGCTGGCCGGAGCAGACCCCGGACCTGGCCAAGTTCTACCCGACCAGCGTGCTGGTCACCGGCTACGACATCCTCTTCTTCTGGGTCGCCCGGATGATGATGTTCGGCCTCTACGCGATGGACGGCCGGCGGCCGTTCGACGTGGTCGCCCTGCACGGCATGGTCCGCGACGAGCACGGCAAGAAGATGTCCAAGTCGTTCGGCAACGTGGTGGACCCGCTGGACTGGATCGACCGGTTCGGCGCCGACGCCACCCGGTTCACCCTGGCCCGCGGCGCCAACCCCGGGCAGGACGTGCCGGTCAGCGAGGAGTGGTGCCAGGGCTCCCGGAACTTCTGCAACAAGCTCTGGAACGCCACCCGGTTCGCGCTGCTGAACGGCGCGCACACCGACGGCGCGCTGCCCGCCGCGGCTGACCTGTCGACCGTCGACCGCTGGATCCTGTCCCGGCTCGCGCACGTCACCGCCGAGGTGGACGAGCAGTTCGAGGCGTACGAGTTCGCGAAGGTCTGCGACCTGCTGTACCACTTCGCCTGGGACGACGTCTGCGACTGGTACGTGGAGCTGAGCAAGCCGGTGCTCGCCGAGGGCGGCCCGGCGGCGGACGCCACCCGGCGGGTGCTCGGACACGTGCTGGACCAGTTGCTGCGGCTGCTGCACCCGGTGATCCCGTTCGTCACCGACGAACTGTGGACCGGGCTGACCGGCGGCGAGACCGTGCTGACGGCCGCCTGGCCGGTCGCCGACCGTACGCTGGTCGACGACGCCGCGGAGGGGGAGGTCGGCACCCTGCAGCGGGTGGTGACCGAGATCCGCCGGTTCCGCTCGGACCAGGGGTTGCGGCCGACGCAGCGGGTCGCGGCCCGCCTGGACGGCCTCGCGCCGGCGGGCATCGCCGTGCACGAGCCGCTGATCCGCTCGCTGGTCCGGCTCGACGCGCCCGCCGAGGACTTCCAGTCCAGCGCCACGCTCGCCATGCCGGGGGAGGTCAGCGTCGCGCTGGACACGCGTGGCTCGATCGACGTGGCCGCCGAGCGGGCCCGGCTCACCAAGGACCGGGCGGCCGCTGAGAAGGAGGCCGCGCAGGCGCGGTCGAAGCTCGACAACCCGGCGTTCGTCGGGAAGGCCCCGGAGCCGGTGGTGGCGAAGATCCGCGAACGGCTCGCCGTCGCCGAGGCCGACCTGATCCGGATCAACGCTGCCCTGGAGGCGCTGCCCTCGTGACCGACCGCACCGAATTCGCCGCCGTCGACGCCGCCCTGGCCGCCCGTGGCTTCACCCGCATGCACTTCGAGCTGGATCGCATCGAGATGCTGCTCGACCTGCTCGGCAGTCCGCAGCGGGCATACCCGTCGATCCACCTGACCGGGACCAACGGCAAGACCTCGACCGCCCGGATGATCGACTCGCTGCTGCGGGCCCACGGGCTGCACACCGGGCGGTACACCAGCCCGCACCTGGAGACGGTGCGGGAACGGATCAGCCTGGACGGGGAGCCGGTCAGCGAGGAGCGCTTCGTCGCGACGTACCGCGAGGTGGTGCCGCTGGCCGAGCTGGTCGACCAGCGCTCCGCGGAGCCGCTGACCTACTTCGACATGACCACCGCGCTGGCCTTCGCCACGTTCGCCGACGCGCCGGTCGACGTCGCGGTGGTCGAGGTCGGGCTCGGCGGCGCCGAGGACGCCACCAACGTGATCCAGGCCGGGGTGGCCGTGATCACGCCGATCGCACTGGACCACACCGAGTGGCTCGGCGACACCATCGAGGACATCGCGCTGCACAAGGCCGGCATCATCCACTCCGGCGCGACCGTCATCTGCGCCGCTCAGGAGGAGGAGGCCGCTCGGCCGATCCTGGAGCGCTGCGCCGAGGTGGGCGCCACCCTCGCCCGGGAGGGCGCCGAGTTCGGCGTCCTCGGCCGGGCGGTCGCGGTCGGCGGCCAGGTGCTCAGCATCCAGGGCCTCGGCGGCGTGTACGACGAGGTGTTCATCCCGCTGCACGGCGCCCATCAGGCACAGAACGCCGCCGTGGCGCTCGCCGCCGTCGAGGCCTTCCTTGGGGCCGGCGCCCGGCGGCAGCTCGACATCGAGACCGTCCGGGAGGGCTTCGTGGGGACCAGCTCCCCCGGTCGCCTCGAGAAGGTGCGTACCGCCCCGACGGTCCTGCTCGACGGCGCGCACAATCCGCACGGGATGGCCGCGACGGTCACCGCACTGCAGGAGGAGTTCGCGTTCAGCAAGCTGGTCGGCGTGCTCGCCGTGCTCGGCGACAAGGACGCCGCCGGCCTGCTGGAGCTGCTGGAACCGGTGCTCGACTCGCTGGTGGTCACCGGCAACAGCTCACCACGGGCAATGCCGATCGACGAGCTGGCCGAGCTGGCCCAGGAATTCTTCGGACCGGATCGGGTGCAGGTCGCCGAGGAGATGCCGGACGCCATCGAGCTGGCCATCGCCGAGGCCGAGTCCAACGTGCCCGGCGAGCTGTCCGGGGTCGGCGTGCTGATCACCGGGTCGATGGTGACCGTGGCCGACGCCCGCCGGCTGTTGAAGCGATGACCGGCCCGGCGACCGGCGGGCCCGGGCCCGGGGAGCGGCGGTCCGGCCTGCGCAATCCGGAGAAGGCGGTACGCGGGCTCGGCGCTGGCACGCTGGCCCTGGAGGCGCTGGTGCTGCTGCTGGCCATCCAGCCGATCCGGGTGGTCGGCGGGGACCTCGGCGGCGCCGCCATCACGGCGATCGTGGCGCTGGCCGTGGCCTGCGTGGTGCTCGCCGGCCGGATGGGACGGCCGTGGGCCTGGACCGCGGGCACCGTACTGCAGGGCCTGCTGATGCTCTCGGGCCTGCTGCACTGGTCGCTGCTGGCGCTCGGCGTGATCTTCGCCCTGGTGTGGGCCTACGCCCTGCACGTCCGCCGGGTCATCCTCGGCTGAGCCGTCCGGCCGGGCGCCCGACGGCACCCGGCCCCCTGGATGGTCAGGCGTCGGCGAGGGTGCGCCACTGGGTGAGGGAGATGCCGTGGCCGTCCGGGTCGCGGAACGCCGCCGCCCACACCTCCAGCTTCGCGCCCCGGTTGACCACCCGTGGGGCGTACGTGAAGCGGACACCGGAGCCGCGCAGCCGCTCGTACGCGGCCTGGATGTCGTCGACCTCGAGGTTGAGGTGGACCAGCCGCCGGCTGATCGGGGCCGCCCCGGTGACCTCACGCAGCACGAGCCGGGTGCCGCCGGAGGCGAGGACGGCGTTGCCGGAACCCCGGTCCACCTCGTCGAAGCCGAGGCCCCGGTAGAACTCCAGCGACCGGGACAGATCGGTGACCAGCAGGGTGATGCCGACGCCGCTGATCGGGGCGGCCACGTCGGCGCCCTCGTCGCCGAAGATGGCATCGTCCAGTTCCGCCGCGGTGGGCGGCGCCTCCGACGTCGGCTCGTCCAGCGGCACGTCGATCGGGTCGACCGGCACGGTGTCGAAGAACCGCTCCTCGGCGGGGGGACGCGGCGTCGGAGCCCGGCGGGGCAACGTGCTCGCCGTCATCGGCTCGACGAGCTGGCCCTCCAGCACGACCGGGCCGCCGGGGCTCTGGTGCACCACCACCGGCTCGCGCTCCTCCTGCAGCACGGTCACGTCGTCGAGGAGCTCCGGGGCAGCCGGGAAGTCGTCGCGGAAGTCGTCGTCGGCGCGGTCGGCCCACGGCGGCGCCTCCTGCGCGATCAGCATCTCGTCGACGGGGTCGGGGCCCGCGTACTCCGGCGGGAGGTCCGCCGTCGCGGCGGCCGTCTCGGCGTGGGTGGGCACCTCGTCCCAGAGGACGCGGACGTGCCGCTGGTCGTCTAGGGCGACCCGGATCGGCAGCGGCTGACCCAGCGACGGCCACTTGGCGACCGGCACCCGGGGCTCGATGATCTTCTTGGACCGGGGCGGCAGCCCGGGGGCGTCGATCACCAGCTGGAGCTCGCAGCGGCCGAAGGCGTACTGCGTGGGGGGCTCGGAGGCGCTGTGCACGTGCCCGACGCCGACCACCCAGGTGCGCCCGCCCCCGCGTACCGTGGCCAGGGCGATCGCCAGCACCAGCAGCGCGACGCCGAGGGCCACGATCGCCCAGCTGGTCATGCCCAGCCCGAACAGCACGACGAAGGTCGCCACGGTGCCGAGCACCGCGGCGATCAGCTTGCGTACCGGCGCGATGGGTCGGTTCCCGCCGTTCGCCACAGTGGACCTCCCAGGGGTCTAGGCCAGGCTAGGCCGGATCGGCGACCGAGGGGAAGAGCGCCGCCGCGCCGGCGCCGGGACCGGGTCGCTAGGCTGACCGTACCCAGCCCGACCCGCTTCCGCGCACAGGAGGAATTCAGCGTGTCCAGCAGCAGCCCGGATGAGCGCACGCTCGTACTGATCAAGCCCGACGCGGTCCGCCGTGGCCTGGTGGGCGAGATCGTGTCCCGCTTCGAGCGCAAGGGCC
The DNA here is from genome assembly GCF_033804685.1 of Micromonospora sp. RTP1Z1. Lineage (NCBI taxonomy): Bacteria > Bacillati > Actinomycetota > Actinomycetes > Micromonosporales > Micromonosporaceae > Micromonospora > Micromonospora sp. RTP1Z1. The sequence goes on along the minus strand of NZ_JAPFQV010000045.1, from coordinate 47,147 downwards.
TGCGGATCGACGCGATGGTGGCGCGGACGATGGACGGCGACTTCGCCGACCAGCACTACGCCGAGCACGTCGACAAGCCGTTCTACCCGCCGCTGAAGGCCTTCATGACCGGTGGCCCGCTGGTCGCCCTGGTGCTCTCCGGCGACCAGGTGATCGAGGTGGTGCGGGGCATGATCGGCAGCACCGACGGCCGCAAGGCCGCCGCCGGCACCATCCGGGGCGACCTCTCCCTGTCCAACCGGGAGAACCTGGTGCACGCCTCCGACTCGACCGACAGCGCCAAGCGCGAGATCACCCTCTGGTTCCCCGAGCTGGGCTGAGCCACCGACGGCCTCGACCCCGGACCGGGGTCGGGGCCGTTCGTGTGCTCAGCCGGGCAGCCGGGACAGCTTCGCCGGGTTGCCGACCAGGTAGAGGTCGGTGATCCGGCCGTCGGCGGCCGCGATGGCCAGCGTGTAGCGGGTCCCGTCCGGCCAGCGGAGCACCAGCGCCGGCCCGCCGTTCAGCTCGGTGGGCACCGCCTCGATACTGCGGGGCCGGCCGTAGACGCCGGCGAAGAAGCGGGCGATCCGGTCCGGGCCGCGCACCGGGTTGCGGGCCGCACGGACGGCGCCGCCCCCGTCGTTCCAGGAGACCGCGTCGGATGCCACCATCTCGGTCAGCCGGGCCAGGTCGCCGTCGCGGGCGGCGGCCAGGAAGGCGTCCAGCAGCCTGCGCTGCTCAGCCGGGCCGGCGGTGAAGCGCCGCCGGCCGTCGGCGATCCGGGCGACCGCCCGGTGGTGCAGCTGCCGGCAGTCGGCCGCCGAACGGTCCAGGATGTCGCCGATCTCCGCGTACGGCAGGTCGAACGCGGTGTGCAGCACGTAGACCGCGCGCTCCGGCGGGGTGAGCCGTTCCAGCAGGTGCAGCAGCGCGACCGACACGGAGTCCCGCAGCTCGGCGCTGTCCAGCGGCCCGAACGGCTCCGCCGGGCCGGTCGGCACCGGCTCGGGCAGCCACGGCCCGACGTACGTCTCCCGGGCTGCCTGCCGGGCCCGCAGCCGGTCCAGCGCCAGCCGGGTCACCACCCGGGACAGGTACCGGCGCGGCTCGGTGACCGACTCCCGGTCGACGTCGAGCCAGCGCAGGTACGCCTCCTGGAGCACGTCCTCCGCGTCGTGCAGGCTGCCCAGGAGCCGGTACGCCAGCCCGAGCAGCATCGGCCGGTGCGCCTGCAGCGCACCGGCCGCCTGCGCCGCCGCGGTGCCGGTCACTCCTCGGTCGGCGGTTCGGCCCGGCTGGTCACCGCGATCCGGTTCCACACGTTGATTGTGGCGATCGCGACGACCAGGTCGGCGAGCTCCTTCTCCGACCACACCTTGGCGGCGGCCTCCCACACCTCGTCCGGCACGCCGTGCTCACCGAGCCGGGTGACCGCGTCGGTCAGCGCCAGCGCGGCCCGCTCCCGCTCGTCGAAGAAGGGCGCCTCCCGCCAGGCGGCGACCGCGAAGAGCCGCCGGCTCGACTCGCCCGCGGCGAGCGCGTCCCGGCTGTGCATGTCCACGCAGAAGGCGCAGCCGTTGAGCATCGACGCCCGCAGCTTCACCAGCTCCAGCACCGTGTGGTCGACGTTCGCCTGAACGTACTTCTCCAGCCCGAGCACCGCCCGGTACGCCTCCGGCGCCACCGCCGCCATGTTGATCCGACTCATCCTGGCCTCCCTCGTCGAACGACAACACCCGTACGACGGGAGGCGGCACCGGCGGTGTGACGACACCGGGCTGTGACGGTGGTCATGCTCCGGGTCAGAGGGTGTCGAGGGAGGCGCGGCGGCGGCTTTCGGCCTCGAAGACCTTCAGCAGCACGGCGGCCAGCACCGCGTACCCGACGCCGACGGCGAGTTCGGCGGCGAGCGCCGGTGCGGCCGCCGCGAAGCCCTCGCCGGCCACCAGCCGGCGGGCCGCCTCGGCCGCGTGGGTGATCGGCAGTACCTCGCCGACCGCGCGCATCCAGGCCGGTAGCCCGGCGGCCGGGACGTTCACCCCGGTGAGCAGGAGCAGCAGCGCCACCGAGACGTTCGAGACCACCCAGACGTCGCGGAACCGCAGCCCGAGCGCGCCCAGGGTGAGGCCGAAGAAGCCGCAGGCCAGCGAGCCCGTCGCCAGGGTCAGCAGCAGACCGGGCAGGGCGTCGACGGGCATCCGCAGGCCCAGCAGGAGCGAGCCGACGGTGAGCGTGCTCACCGCGATCAGCAGGCCGTTGCCGGCGTACGGGAGGGCCCGGCCGAGGAAGACGGCGGTGCGGCTGCGCGGCGAGAGCAGCACGTGGCCGAGGGTGCCGAAGCGCCGCTCGTTCGCCACCGCCATCGTCCCGCCGAAGACGCAGGAGAGCGAGGCGGCGAGCACCGCGTTGCCGACGATGTAGAACCGGTCGTCGGCGACGCCGAGCTGCCGGCCCAGATAGGCGAAGAAGAGCAGTTGGAAGATCGGGCCGACCAGCAGCGAGCCGATGAACATCGCCGGGGTGGTCCAGTTGAACAGGGCCCGGTAGGCGATCACGCCGCCCACGCCGATCAGCCGGAAGAGTGCCGTCATCGTCGTCTCCTCAGGCCAGGGCGAGGGTCGCCGCGGCGCGGGCCCGTCGCTCGACGTGGGTCATCATCAGGGCGCCCGCGGCCAGGCAGGCCAGGCTGATCGCCAGGCAGATGCCGAGCGAGGGCCAGACCGGGCCGCCGGTGGCCGCCTCGCGGACCGCCCGGGCACCCCAGGTGGTGGGCAGCGCGGCGGCGACCGGTGCAGTCCAGCTGGGCAGCACGGTGAGCGGCACCAGCATCCCGGAGACCAGCCAGATCGGGTACTCCAGCGTGTTGGTGAGCGCGTTGGCGTTGCGCATCAGCACGAACGTGGAGGCCAGCAGCAGGCCGAACATGCCCAGGCCGAGCACGCAGCCGGGGACGGCCACCAGGAAGAGCAGGGGGTGCGCGAACTCCAGCGGGATGCCGTAGAGCACCCGGCCCCAGACCAGGGTGGCGAGCATGGCGTACGTGCCGGTCAGCGCGGTGGCCAGGGTGATCGGCAGGATCACCAGCGCCGGCGGGCGGGGCGCCAGCATGATCATCTCCAGGGTACCCTGCCAGCGCTGCCCCTGGATCGCACCGCCGGAGCCGAAGAGCACCGACGACCAGACCCCCATCAGGCCCGCGCCGACCGCCGCCTCCAGCAGCCGGTCCGGGTCGCCGCCGGCCCGGAACAGGTAGACCGCCAGGGTCGCCTGCACCACCGGCACGATCAGCGCGGTGGCGATCTCGAACGGGGACCGGCTGAGCTGCTTGGCGTGCAGCAGCGCGCCGACCGCGATCATCCGCAGCGTCCTCACGCGGCCACCGCCTCGACCGGACGGGCCTGCGCGGCGACCCGGTTCACGATCGCCACGTACGCGTCCTCCAGGGTCGGCTGTCGGGCGGTGACCCGCCCCAGCCGGACCCCGTCCAGCTCGCGCAGCACGTCGGCCTGCACGTCCACCCCCGCGTCGGACTGCACGGTCAGCGTCTGCGCCGCGCCGGTGACGGTCACGCTCGCCTCGCGAACCCCGGGCAGGGCGTGGATCGTGGCGAGCTGAGCGTCGGTGAACCCGTACGCCTCGACCTCCAGCACCTGCCGGCCGTCGGCGTGGTGCCGCAGCTCGGCCGGGGTGCCGAGGGCCTGGATGGTGCCGTTCGCGATCACCGCGATCCGGCCGCAGAGCTCGTCCGCCTCGGTCATGTAGTGCGTGGTCAGCAGCACGGTGGTGCCGGTGGCGGCCAGCTCGGCGACGGTCTGCCGCAGCTCCCGGGCGGCCACCGGGTCCACCCCGATCGACGGCTCGTCGAGGAAGAGCACCTGCGGGCGGTGCAGCAGGCCCCGGGCGATGTGCAGCCGCTGCCGCATGCCCCGGGAGTAGCCCTCCACCCGTTCGTCCTCCCGGCCGGTCAGGCGGACCAGCTCCAGCAGCTCGGCGATCCGCCGCTTCTGCTCCCGTCCCGGCACGCCGTACAGCTCGGCGAAGTAGCGCAGGTTGTCCCGGGCGGAGAGCCGGTCGTAGAGGCCCCGGTCGCCGCCGAAGACGTACCCGATCCGCCGGCGTACCTCCCGGGTCTCGGCCACCACGTCATGGCCACAGATCCGGGCGGTGCCGGCGGTCGGGATCAGCAGCGTGTTCAGCAGCTTGATGGTGGTGGTCTTGCCCGCGCCGTTCGGTCCGAGCAGGCCGAACAGCTCCCCGTTGCCCACCGTCAGGTCGACGCCGCGGACCGCTTCCACCTCCCGGCGCTGGGGTCGTAACCATCCCGTTCGGCTGCGGTAGGTGCGGCGCAGCCCGGCCGCCTCGATCGCGTACTCGCTCATGCCGGCGAATCTAGGGACCCGGGGCGGTGCGGGGAAACGAATTCGGCGCTGGCCGAATCCTCAGGCGGAGACGGTCGCCGGCTCCGCGCCGATCAGGGTGACCAGTGCCAGGCCGGCCGGCTCCAGGCCGTACAGCACCCGCCGGCCGACCCGCCGGCGGTGCACCACCCCGGCCGTGAGCAGCGCGGCGAGGTGCTCGGAGACGGTGCTCGGGGCGAGCCCGAGGGTGGCGGCGAGCCCGGCGGTGGTGGCCGGGCGGGTGAGCGCCCGCAGCACCTGGGCCCGGCCCCGCCCCACGAGGACGGCCAACCGGTCGGGTGCCGTCGGCGGGGTGCCGTGCGCCGGCCGGCCCGCCAGCAGGACCGCCCCCCGGGCCTGGTACGAGACCGCGATGACCTCGGGATGGTCGGTGGAGTGGGTCAGCGCGCTGCGCGAGAAGATCAGCGGGATCAGCAGCAGCCGCTGGTCGACCGCGGCGAAGGTCCGTTCGCTCGGCTTGATCAGGGTCAGCACCGGCTTTTCCCAGCGCACCCGTTCGTGCAGGTCGGCCAGGAGCGCGTCGGGGCCGTCGGCGGCGAGCGCCCGGGCCCGGTGCAGGACCTCCTCGTCCAGGGCGGCGCGCATCGCCGGCCACCAGGGCGCAATCGCCGCGTCCCAGTACGCCTGGACGCCGTCGGCGAGCCGGTCCAGGGCCGCCTGCCGGTCGGTGACGAACGGTTGGAGCCAGCCGGGCAGGTCATCCGGGCGGTGGTAGCGGGGGATCTGCTCGGCGATCACCTCGGCCGGTATCGCGCGCAACGCCGCCAGCTCCTCCTCGATGGTGGGGCTCGCGGTGGGCGGCACCGGGCCGAGGAAGTCCGGATACCAGGGGCCGGTGGCGGCGTAGAGCCTGGCCGGGGCCGCCTCCGGCAGCTCGGCGAGCACCCTACGGGCGTGCCGGGCCCAACCGGTGTACGGCCAGGGCGCCTCGTCCGGGTACCGGTCGAGCAGGTAGAGGCTGCACTTGGCCTCCCAGAGCGGGCTGGTGGCGATCCGGGTACGGGCCAGCGTCGGCTCGTCCAACTCGATCCGGATCACCCGCCGAGATTACTCGCGGGCGATCTCCGTCCCCGATCGAGTAGGCTTGTCGGCACATAGGCGATGACCCGGCCATCACCGGCGAGCCTCCGGAAGAACAGCCGGGTGACCGGCCCAGTAGAACCGGACGGGACGGCCCGTCACAGCCGGCCAACGAGCGGGCGGTCGCACCTTGACCGTCAAGCGGGGTGGTACCGCGGGCCACCCGGGGGCGCCGACACGGCGTACCCGGAGAAGCTCGTCCTCGCAGACCCACACACGAGTGAGCTGCGCGAGGAGAGCGACCCCCGATGGCCTATCCGTTGCACGACCCGACCGCCGCCGGTGTCCCGGCGAGCCCGGACCTGCCCGCGGTCGAGCGCCGGGTCCTGGAGCACTGGACGGCCGACAAGACCTTCGAGGCGTCCGTCGAGGCCCGTCCCGCTGGGACGGACGGCAAGAACGAGTACGTCTTCTACGACGGCCCGCCGTTCGCCAACGGCCTGCCGCACTACGGCCACCTCTTCACCGGGTACGTCAAGGACGTGGTGCCGCGCTACCAGACCATGCGCGGCCGGCACGTCGAGCGGCGCTTCGGCTGGGACTGCCACGGCCTGCCCGCCGAGGTGGTCGCCGAGAAGCAGCTCGGGATCACCAGCAAGGCGGAGATCCTCGACCTGGGCGTGGCCCGGTTCAACGAGGCCTGCCGCGCCTCCGTGCTGGAGTTCACCCAGGACTGGGAGCGGTACGTCACCCGGCAGGCCCGCTGGGTCGACTTCGCCAACGACTACAAGACCCTCGACCTGGACTACATGGAAAGCGTCATGTGGGCCTTCAAGACCCTGCACGACAAGGGTCTGGTCTACGAGGGCTTCCGGGTGCTGGCGTACTGCTGGCGCTGCGAGACGCCGCTGTCGAACACCGAGACCCGGATGGACGACGTCTACCGGGACCGGCACGACCCCACCCTGTCGGTGTGGTTCGGGTTGACCCCCGACGAGAGCGCGCCGGAGCTGGTGCGCGGGCCGGTGCAGCTCGGCGTCTGGACCACCACGCCGTGGACCCTGCCGTCGAACCTGGCGCTAGCCGTCGGCCCGGACATCGAGTACGCGGTGCTGGAGCGCGACGGCCAGCGGTACGTCGTCGGCGCGGCGCGGCTGGCCGCGTACGCCAGGGAGCTGGAGGGGTACGAGCAGGTCGGCACGGTGTCCGGTCGGGACCTGGTCGGGCGCCGCTACACCCCGCTCTACGACTTCCTGGTCGAGCAGGCCGGGGAGAACGCGTACCAGGTGCTCGGCGCGGACTTCGTCACCACCGAGGACGGCACCGGGATCGTCCACCTCGCTCCGGCCTTCGGCGAGGACGACCAGAACGTCTGCAACGCCGCCGGCATCCCCACCATCGTCACCGTGGACGACCACACCCGGTTCACCGCGCTGGTCCCGCCGTACCAGGGCGAGCAGGTCTTCGACGTCAACAAGCCGGTGATCCGGGAGCTCAAGGAGCGGGGGGTGGTGCTGCGGCAGGACACCTACACCCACTCGTACCCGCACTGCTGGCGCTGCGACACCCCGCTGGTCTACAAGGCGGTGTCGTCCTGGTTCGTCGCGGTGACGTCCTTCAAGGACCGGATGGTCGAGCTGAACCAGCAGATCAACTGGACCCCGGGACACATCAAGGACGGCTCGTTCGGCAAGTGGCTGGCCAACGCGCGCGACTGGTCGATCAGCCGCAACCGGTTCTGGGGCTCACCGATCCCGGCGTGGAAGTCCGACGACCCGAACTACCCGCGCCTCGACGTCTACGGCTCGCTGGCCGACATCGAGCGGGACTTCGGCGTACGCCTGACCGACCTGCACCGGCCCGCGGTGGACGACCTGGTCCGCCCCAACCCGGACGACCCCACCGGGCAGTCGATGATGCGCCGGGTGCCGGAGGTGCTGGACTGCTGGTTCGAGTCCGGCTCGATGCCGTTCGCCCAGGTGCACTACCCGTTCGAGAACCGCGACTGGTTCGAGCACCACTACCCGGGCGACTTCATCGTCGAGTACATCGGACAGACCCGCGGCTGGTTCTACACCATGCACGTGCTGGCCACCGCGCTGTTCGACCGGCCGGCGTTCCGCAACTGCCTCAGCCACGGCATCCTGCTCGGCTCGGACGGGCGCAAGATGTCCAAGAGCCTGCGCAACTATCCGGACGTCTACCACGTCTTCGACGGGTACGGCTCGGACGCCATGCGCTGGATGCTGATGTCCTCGCCGGTGCTGCGCGGCGGGGACATGGCGGTCACCGAGTCGGGCATCCGGGACGCGGTCCGGCAGGTGCTGCTGCCGCTGTGGAACGTCTGGTACTTCTTCTCGCTCTACGCCAACGCCGACGGGTACCAGGCCAAGCGGAAGACGGACGCTGAGCCGACTGGCGGCGGCGGAGCCGCCGGCGACCTGCTCGACCGGTACGTGCTGGCGAAGACGAACGAGTTGGTGTCGGCGGTCCAGGCGCAGATGGACGCGTACGACATCTCCGGCGCCTGCGCCACCGTCCGGTCCTACCTGGACGCGCTGACCAACTGGTACGTGCGTCGCTCGCGGGACCGGTTCTGGTCCGGCGACGCCGAGGCGTTCGACACCCTCTGGACGGTGCTGGAGACGCTCTGCCGGGTGGTGGCGCCGCTGGCGCCGCTGACCGCGGAGGAGATCTGGCGCGGCCTCACCGGCGAGCGGTCGGTGCACCTGACCGACTGGCCGTCGGCCGAGGAGTTCCCGGCCGACCACGAGCTGGTCGCCGCGATGGACGCCGTCCGCGCGGTCGCCTCGGCGGCGCTGTCGCTGCGCAAGGCGAAGGGCCTGCGGGTGCGGTTGCCGCTGCCGAAGCTGACCGTGGCCTCCCCGGTCGCGGCCCAGCTGCGGCCCTTCGCCGACCTGGTCGCCGACGAGGTCAACGTGAAGGCGGTGGTGTTCACCGACGAGGTGTCCGCGTACTGCCAGCAGGTGCTCACCGTGGTGCCGCGGGCGCTCGGTCCCCGGGTCGGCAAGGCGGTGCAGCAGGTGATCAAGGCGGTCAAGGCGGGGGAGTGGGAGCTGGTGGACGGCGCCCCGGTCGCCGCCGGGGTCACCCTCGACGAGGGCGAGTACGAGCTGCGCCTGGTCGCCGCCGACGCCGAGCGTTCCGCGCCGCTGCCCGGCGGTGAGGGTGTGGTCGTGCTGGACACCGAGGTCACCCCGGAGTTGGCCGCCGAGGGTCTGGCCCGGGACGTGGTCCGGGTGGTGCAGCAGGCCCGCCGGGACGCCGACCTGGACGTCTCCGACCGGATCGTGGTGTCGCTGTCGGCCTCCGAGGAGGTCCGGGCGGCGGTGGCGGCGTACACCGACTTCGTGGCCCGGGAGGTGCTGGCCGATACCCTCGACTTCGCCGACGGGATCGACGGCGTCGATGGCTTCGCCGGCGAGGTCGGCGAGGGCGAGCGGGTGACGGTGGTCGTCCGGCGGGTATGAGGTGCTGACGGGGTGGTCCGGCCGCGTGCGCGCCGCCGGACCACCACCCGGGCGGCCGGCCACCCGATCGGGCCGGCGCGACCCCGTCCGCTACCGTGACACCGCCTGTTCACGTACGACCGCCGGAGGACCAGTGCCCCTGCTCTACACCATCGGCAAGCTCACCGTGGCGCCCGCGCTCCGGTTGGCCTTCCGTCCGCACGTGGAGGGGTTGGAGCACATTCCGGCGACCGGCGGTGCGATCTTCGCGGGCAACCACCTCTCCGTCGCCGACGAGCTGCTGCTCGGCACCGTCGTCCCCCGGCACCTGGCTTTCTGGGCCAAGTCGGAGTACTTCAACGGCACCGGAGTGAAGGGCGCCTTCTCCAAGTTCGTGCTCACCGGGCTGGGCGCCATCCCGGTGGAGCGGGCCGGCGGTCGGGCGGCCCTGTCGGCGTTCGACGCCGCCATCCCGGTGCTCAAGGCCGGTGACCTGGTCGCCGTCTATCCGGAGGGGACCCGCTCGCCGGACGGAAAGCTCTACCGGGGGCGGACCGGCGCGGCCCGGCTGGCGGTGGCGGCCGGCGTGCCGCTCATCCCGGTCGGTGTGACCGGCACCGACAAGGCGCAGCCGATCGGGACCCGGGTGCCCCGGCCCGGTCGGGCCGAGATCAGGATCCGGTTCGGCAAGCCGCTGGACTTCACCGGCCGGTCGGACGACCGCACGTCGCTGCGGCAGATGACCGACGAGCTGATGGCCGAGATCCAGAAGCTCACCGGCCAGGAGTACGTCCCGCGCTACGCCCCGCCCCGCGCCCACCCGCCGGTCAGCGGCGAGCCGCCGACCGGGGCCTGAGCCGGGTCGGCGCCGCGCCGCCTCTCGTGCGCCGTCACGGGGGGTCGGAGCCGCGTCGCTGCTCCTGATCGACCACCGCGTCGAGGTCGGCGAGGCGCTCCATCTGCTTGATGGCGCGGGCCATCCGGGCGTTGCCCGGGATGCGGTCCCGGTTGCGGGCCAGGAAGGCCCAGTAGCCGGCGGTGAACGGGCAGGCGTCCGCGCCGAGCCGCTTGCGCGGGTCGTACCGGCAGCCGCCGCAGTAGTCGCTCATCCGGTTGATGTACGCGCCGCCGCCGACGTACGGCTTGGTGGTCATCCGGCCGAGGTCGGCGTACTGGCTCATGCCGACCACGTTGCCGGTCATCACCCACTCGTAGCCGTCCACGAAGCGGGTGTGGAACCACTCGACTAGCTCGGTCGGGCGCCAGCCACGCTGGAGCGCGTAGTTGCCCAGGACCATCAGCCGGGGGATGTGGTGCACCCAGGCCCGGTCGCGGACCCCGGCGAGCACGTCGGAGAGGCAGTGCGCGTCGACCGCGTCCGCGTCCAGGTCGTTCCACCAGGCCGGCAGCGACCGCCGCGCGCCCAGCTCGTTGCTGTTCCGCCAGCCGGGCCCGAAGTACCAGTAGGTGTGCCAGATGTAGTCCCGCCAGCCGAGGATCTGCCGGACGAAGCCCTCCACGCTCGGCAGCGGCGCACCTTCCTTCCGGTACGCCTGCTCCGCGCCGCGCACCGCCTCCACCGGGTCGAGCAGGCCCAGGTTGAACGAGGCCGAGAGCATGCTGTGCGCCAGCCACGGATCGGTGGCGAGCATCGCGTCCTCGTACGGGCCGAACGCGGCGAGCCGGTGCCGGAGGAAATGCCGCAGCCGGGCCTTGGCCTCCTTCGCGGTGGCCGGGAACCGGCGCGGGCCGTCCCGGCCGACGAACCGGATCCCCTCCCGCTCCCAGCGGTCCAGGTCGGCCCGGACCTCGGCGTCGATGTCGTCCTCCTTCGGCATCGGCGGCGCCGGAACGTCGAGCTTCCCGTCCTTCGGTGGTGGCTCGCGGTTCTCGGTGTCCAGGCTCCACCGGCCGCCGACCGGGTCGCCGCCGTCCAGCAGCACCCCGTGGTGCTCCCGGGCGAACCGGTAGAACGCCTCCATCCGCAGCGCGCCCCGGCGCTGATCCGCCCATTCGGCGAAGTCCTCCAGGCTGGTCACGTGACCTCGCGCCGGCAGCACGGTGACCCGGTCCAGGCCGCGGACGAACTCCAGCGCCCGCCGGGACGTGGGGTGGCAGACCTCCAGCGGCTCGCGGACCTTCTTCAGCGCCTGCCCGTACGTCTCGGTGCGCAGGAAGATCGCCTGGTCGCCGAGTTCGGCGGCGCGGTGCCGCAGCGCGGAGAGGATCAGGTGGGCCTTCTGCCGGTGGTAGCCGCGCCGCCGGAAGACCGCCTTCGACTCGATCAGCAGGACCGGTTGCCGCCGGTCGTCGAGGAAGTGCGGCCCCAGCTGGTCGGCGAAGAGCCAACGCCGCGACATGTCCCGATTGTGCCCCGATTGTCCGGTGTGTGTGGAGACAGCCGGACAACCTTTACGTGTTCGATACCTTGCGTAGTGTGACGGTCAGGACTGGCCCGGCGTCACGATCTGCTGGCGCAGGCGGTCGAGCAGGTGCCCGCTGTCCGCCACCGACAGCCGGGTGAAGACGCCGGTGGCGAGGCTGCCGTGGTCGACCGAGGTGCAGACCACCACCGCGTCGCCGTCGGTGCGGCCGACCGCGCAGCGCTCGTACCGGCCCCGGACGCCGGTCTCCACCGGCACCGCGGGGTCGAGGTGGTAGCTCTCCTGGAGGCGGGCGATCTCCGCCTTCGCGTCGGACTCCGGGCTGAGCCGGAAGCCGGTGCCGCCGAAGATCGTCACCCGCTTGCCGTCGGACGTGTCGTACACGCCGGCGAAGGTGTCCTCGGCGAGCAGGTGGGCCTGGCGTACCTCGGTCTTCAACTGCTCGGCGGTGGCCTGGCTGCGTTCATCCTCGCGCAGCCGCAGGCCGGCGGCCTGGTCCGGCAGCGCCGCGCTGGCCGGGTACTGGGCGGAGAGCGGCTGGACCCACCAGAGCGGGACGCCGCAGCAGCAGACGAGGGTGAGCAGCAGCAGCCACGGCCAGCGTCGCCGGCGGCGGACCGGGACCGGGACGTACCCCTTCGGCGCCCGCCAGTCCGGTGGCGGAGCGACCGGCGGCGGGGTCTTCCGGCGGCGCTGCTTCGGCGGTCGGGCCGGCACGGGCGGCGGCGGTGACACCGGCACCGGCGGAGGCGACACCGGACGGGCGGCGACCGGCGCGACCGGCGGCCCGGACGGTGGGGCGGCCGGCGACGCCGGATAGGGGAGCGTGTGCGGCGACGTGGGGTAGGGCAGCGTCGCCGGCAGGGCCGGGAAGTCGGCGGAGTGCAACTCCCAGCCGCTGGTGTCGGCCCCCTCCCACGGGTCGACCGGTACCTGGTGCTCCGGGGCGGGCGCCGGGACCGGGGTGGGCTCGGCGGACTCGCCCCAGCCGCGCCTGCGCGGTAGCGGTGGCGGGACGGCGGCCGAGCCGCTCCAGCGTGGGACCGCGGGCTCCCGCCGGGTCTCCACCCGGGTCGGGTCGGGCCGGTCCGCCACCCGCGTCGGGTCGGCCGGGGCCTGGGCGGCCGCGTCGGTCCCGTCGGCGGTCGGGGCGTCGGTGGGCGGCGTGGGGGTGCCGTCCGGGCCCGTGGGCGGCCCGGCGGGCGGCGGTACGGGCTCGTCGGTGACCACCGGATCCCGGTCCCGGCCCGTGGCCGGGGTGCCCCCGTCGGCCGGCCGGTCTGCTTCCGGCTGCGGCTGCGGCATCGCGGCAATCTCCTCTCGCGCCGGTTGCGAGGTTAGTACCGGCGCGCCACCGACGACCAACCCGCCCGCCGGCCGGAGCGCCCGGGTCCGCGGGCGGTGCGGCGGTGCGCCCGGCGGACAGGCGCGTACCCTTGGCCATCATGAGCGTCCCGTCCACGACGCCGCGCCCCGCCGCGGCGAACTCCGTCTGGCCCCAGCTTGAGCCACTGCTGCCCCAGGTGACCAAGCCCATCCAGTACGTCGGTGGCGAGCTGGGTGCGGTGGTCAAGGACTGGGACTCGGCCACCGTCCGCTGGGCGCTGATGTATCCCGACGCATACGAGGTGGGCCTGCCCAACCAGGGCGTGCAGATCTTGTACGAGGTGCTCAACGAGCTGCCCGACGTGCTCGCCGAGCGGACCTACGCGGTCTGGCCGGACCTGGAGCAGCTGATGCGTACGCACCGGGTGCCGCAGTTCACCGTCGAGGCGCACCGCCCGGTCGGCGACTTCGACGTGTTCGGCATCTCGTTCTCCACCGAGCTGGGCTACACCAACCTGCTCACCGCGATCGACCTGGCCGGCATCCCGCTGCTCGCCGCCGACCGCACCGACGCCGACCCGGTGATCGTGGCCGGCGGGCACGCCGCGTTCAACCCGGAGCCGATCGCCGACTTCATCGACGCCGCCGTACTCGGCGACGGCGAGGAGGCGGTCCTGGAGATCACCACGATCGTCCGGGAGTGGAAGAACGAGGGCTCCCCGGGCGGCCGGGACGAGTTGCTGCTGCGGCTGGCCCGCACCGAGAGCGTCTACGTGCCGCGCTTCTACGACGTCGACTACCTGCCCGACGGCCGGATCCAGCGGGTCGTGCCGAACCGGGCTGACGTGCCGTTCCGGGTGCACAAGCGCACCACGATGGACCTGGACGCCTGGCCGTACCCGAAGAAGCCCCTGGTGCCGCTCGCCGAGACGGTCCACGAGCGGTACGCGGTGGAAATCTTCCGGGGCTGCACCCGGGGCTGCCGGTTCTGCCAGGCCGGCATGATCACCCGCCCGGTCCGGGAGCGCTCGATCACGACCGTCGCCCAGATGGTCCGTGAGGGCCTGGAGTTCTCCGGCTTCAACGAGGTCGGCCTGCTGTCGCTGTCGTCGGCCGACCACTCCGAGATCGGCGACATGTGCTCCGGCCTCGCCCAGCAGTACGAGGGCACCAACGTGTCGCTCTCGCTGCCGTCGACCCGGGTGGACGCGTTCAACATCGACCTGGCCCAGGAGCTGTCCCGCAACGGGCGGCGGACCGGCCTGACCTTCGCGCCGGAGGGCGGGTCGGAGCGGATCCGCAAGGTGATCAACAAGATGGTGTCGGAGGAGGACCTCATCCGCACCGTGGTCACCGCCTACACCAACGGCTGGCGGCAGGTGAAGCTCTACTTCATGTGCGGCCTGCCCACCGAGACCGACGAGGACGTGCTCCAGATCGCCCGGATGGCCCACGAGGTCATCAAGGCCGGTCGGGCGGCCACCGGCTCGAAGGACATCCGCTGCACGGTCTCCATCGGCGGTTTCGTGCCGAAGCCGCACACCCCGTTCCAGTGGGTGGCGATGGAGCGGCCGGAGGTCATCGACCGCCGGCTCAAGATGCTCAAGCAGGAGATCAACTCGGACCGTTCGCTGGGCCGGGCGATCGGCTACCGGTACCACGACGGCGAGCCGTCGCTGATCGAGGGCCTGCTCAGCCGCGGTGACCGCCGGGTCGGCGCGGTCATCCGCAAGGTCTGGGAGAACGGCGGCCGGTTCGACGGCTGGAGCGAGCACTTCTCCTACTCGCGCTGGGTGGAGGCGGCGGCCGAGGTGCTGCCGGCCTTCGGTGTGGACCTTGACTGGTACACCACCCGGACCCGCGACGAGCTGGAGGTCCTGCCCTGGGACCACCTCGACTCGGGTCTCGACAAGGACTGGCTCTGGCAGGACTGGCAGGACTCGTTCTCCGAGTACGAGCAGGACGACTGCCGGTGGACCCCGTGCTTCGACTGCGGCGTCTGCCCGTCCATGGACACCGAGATCCAGATCGGCCCGACCGGGAAGAAGCTCCTGCCGTTGACCCCGATCGGCGGTTCCGGCCTGAAGGTCCCGTCCGGCGCCCAGCAGTGACCGTTTTCCCGCAGTGACCGCGGCGGGCGGCGATCCGACCGCCTGCCGCCGCCGCCAGCGTTGATCATGAAGGTGTTGTCACCGGCACGGCGGGTCGTCAACACCGACCCCATGATCAACCGGTCCTGACCTCGAGGAGCACGACGATCAGTAAGAAACCACAGCCGGAGGGCGGCCAGGCACCGGTCGTCCAGCGTGTCCGGATCCGGTACGCCAAGCGTGGACCGCTGCGGTTCACCTCGCACCGGGACTTCGCCCGCGCCTTCGAGCGCGCGCTGCGCCGGGCCGGTGCACCGATCGCCTTCTCCCAGGGCTTCACCCCGCACCCGAAGATCTCGTACGCCAGCGCCGCGCCCACCGGAGTGGCCAGCGAGGCCGAGTACCTGGAGATCGGGCTCCGCGAGCCGGTCGACCCGGCCCGGTTGCGGGCCGCGCTGGACGCCGCGCTCTCGCCGGGACTCGACGTGCTCGACGCGGTGGTGGCCGGCGGCGGCAGCCTCGCCGACCGGATCGAGGCCTCGCGCTGGCGGATCGAGCTGCCCGAGGTCGACCCGGCCCTGGCGGAGCAGGCGGTGGCCGCCTTCACCGCCGCCGAGGAGATCCAGGTCGAACGGATGACCAAGCAGGGCCGGCGCACCTTCGACGCGCGCGGGGCGGTTATCAGCATCAATGTTGTTCCCGCGTCCGAGATGCCTTCCGGGGTGCCGGCCGTGCCGTGTGCGATACTCGAACTGGTCGTGCGGCAGGTCACCCCGTCCGTACGGCCCGATGACGTCCTTTCCGGCCTCCGCGTGGTGGCCGCCTTGGAGCCGCCGGTCTCCCCGAGGGTGATCCGACTGGCGCAGGGCATGTTGACCACGCAGGGCGAGATCGTGGATCCGTTGGATGCGGATCGCGACGGGGCAGCCATCGGTGAGCACTGACCGACGGTCAGTGTTCTAGGCAGGCAGACTTCGGCGGTCGTGCACCTCGTGCGCCCGGCGGAAACACCTTTGCGGCAACCCTGCGTGGCAGCGCTCAACCGCGCCCGGGGCAGCCAGAACTGGAGAACGTCCATGCTCGAGAACGAGCCCGAGGGCGGCGAACGGACCGGCTCACAGCCGGCCGGCGACACCGCCGACAACAACACCGCCAGCACTCCCGAGGCTGCGCCTACCCCGCGCAAGCGGGCCAGCCGCCGCCGGGTCGCCCCGCTCAACCAACCGGAACAGACCGACGCGCCGGTCGAGGCGTCCACCGGGGCCGGCCCGACCACCGACGAGTCGCCGCAGGCGGAGGTGTTCGCTCCGGTCGCGGCTGAGGTGGAGGCCGCCCCGAAGACGCCCCGGCGTCGCCGGAAGGCGACCACCGCCAAGGCGGTCGAGGAGCCCGTGGAGGCCACCTCCGCGGAGGAGGCCTCCACGGAGGTCGTGCCGCCGGTCAAGGTGACCCGCACCCGGCGCCGGAAGGCGGTCCCGCCCACGGCCGAGGCCCCGGAGGCCGAGGCCCCGGAGGCCGAGGCCCCGGCCGCCGAGCCGCACGCCGTCGCGGAGCCGCAGGCGGACACCGGACCCAGCCTGGCCGAGGAGGCACCGGCCGAGGAGGCCGACGAGGAAGCCACCCGCACGCCGGCCGCCTCGGGTACCGCCGAGATCCCCCCGGCCGCCGAGGGCGCCACCGCGCCGCGGGTCGACGTCGCGCCCGGCGCGGCCGTTCCCGGCGAGCAGCCGGCCGAGCAGCCGGAGCCGCGTACCCGCCGGCGGCGGGCCGCCCTCTCCGCGCCGACGGTGCTCTTCATGGCGCCGCAGCCGGACGAGGCGCCGATCGCCCGGGTCACCGCGCCCGCGCCGGCGGCCGAGGAGCCGGTCGAGGAGCCGGTCGAGACCGGTCGTCGTCGTCGGCGCGGCCGCCGCGAGGTGGAGCCGGCCGAGGTCGAGGTCGAGGTCGAGGAGGAGCCCACCGCGGAAGCCGAGGAGATCGGCGAGGCGGAGGACGAGGACGAGGACGAGGAGTCGGCCGCGGCCCGTCGCCGTCGCCGTCGCGGCCGCCGGGGTCGCGGCCGGGGCAAGGGCGGCGCGGAGGACGAGGAGGCCGAGGAGGCCGAGGAGGCCGCGCAGGCCGAGGGCGGCGAGCCCGAGTTCGAGGAGGCCGAGGACGAGGAGGCCGAGGGCGACGGGCTGACCCGCCGCCGGCGCCGCCGCCGTCGTCGGGGCGCCGGTGACGTCGAGGGTGGCGCCGACGACGGCGTACCCACCGTGGTCAAGATCCGGGAGCCGCGCCGGGCCGTCGACGAGGTGCAGGGCGTCTCCGGCTCGACCCGGCTGGAGGCCAAGCGGCAGCGCCGCCGGGACGGCCGGGAGCAGCGGCGTACCCGGCCGCCGATCCTGAGCGAGTCGGAGTTCCTGGCCCGCCGGGAGGCGGTCGACCGGGTGATGGCGGTCCGCCAGCGCGGCGACCGGACCCAGATCGCGGTCCTCGAGGACGGCGTGCTGGTCGAGCACTACGTCACCCGCAACTCCTCCGGCACCATGGCCGGCAACGTCTATCTCGGCAAGGTGCAGAACGTCCTGCCCAGCATGGAGGCGGCCTTCGTCGACGTCGGGCGCGGCCGTAATGCCGTGCTCTACGCCGGCGAGGTCAACTGGGACACCAGCGGCCTGGAGGGGCGGGCCCGCTCGATCGAGCAGGCGCTCCGCTCCGGCGACTCGGTGCTGGTGCAGGTCACCAAGGACCCGATCGGGCACAAGGGCGCCCGGCTGACCAGCCACATCGCGCTCTCCGGCCGGCACCTGGTGTACGTGCCCAACGGCAACGCCTCCGGCATCAGCCGGAAGCTGTCGGACACCGAGCGCAAGCGGCTGCGGGACGTCCTCAAGAAGCTGGTGCCGGACGGCGCGGGCGTGATCGTGCGTACCGCCGCCGAGGGGGCGAGCGAGGACGAGCTGGCCCGGGACGTCAAGCGGCTCCAGGCGCAGTGGGAGGACATCCAGGCCAAGGCGGCCGAGGGTGGCGCCCCCGTGCTGCTCTACGAGGAGCCGGACCTGGTCATCCGGGTCGTACGGGACCTGTTCAACGAGGACTTCCGCGAGCTGGTGATCGAGGGCGAGCAGTCGTACGGCATGGTCGAGTCGTACCTGTCGCACGTCTCACCGGACCTGGTCGCCCGGCTGCGCCGCCACGCCGGCACCACCGACGTCTTCTCCGAGTACCGGATCGACGAGCAGATCCTCAAGGGGCTCGACCGCAAGGTCTTCCTCCCCTCCGGCGGGTCGCTGGTGATCGACCGGACCGAGGCGATGACCGTGGTCGACGTCAACACCGGCAAGTACACCGGCTCCGGCGGCAACCTGGAGGAGACGGTCACCCGGAACAACCTGGAGGCGGCCGAGGAGATCGTCCGCCAGCTGCGGCTGCGCGACATCGGCGGCATCGTGGTGATCGACTTCATCGACATGGTGCTGGAGTCGAACCGGGAGCTGGTGCTGCGTCGGCTGACCGAGTGCCTGGGCCGGGACCGCACCAAGCACCAGGTCACCGAGATCACCTCGCTCGGCCTGGTGCAGATGACTCGCAAGCGGATCGGCGCGGGCCTGTTGGAGGCGTTCAGCGAGCCCTGCGAGTGCTGCAAGGGCCGTGGCCTGATCATCCACACCGAGCCGGTGCCGGAGAAGCCGCGGCCCGCCGGCGGCGCGGGGGAGAAGGTCAAGGCGGTCGCCTCGGCCGTCACCACCCCCGCCGCCGAGCAGGGCGTAAGCGCCTCGTCCCGGCGACGGGCCCGCAAGTCCGCCGCGCCTGAGAAGACCGTGGCCGAGGTGACCGAGTCCGCCGACACCGAGGCGCCGACGGAGCCGGAATACCACGACACGATGGGCTACGACCTCTCCCGGTACGAGGCCGAGACGGCGGCCGCCCCGGCGGTCGCCGACAGCCAGGAGGGCGAGTCGGCCCGACTGGCCGCGGCGGACGACCCGGACGCGCTGGGCGACGGCGCCACCGACGAGGAGGGCGCCGAGGGCGGCACCGGCCGGCGACGGTCCCGTCGCAGTGGGGCCCGTCGGCGTACCCGGCCGTGAGCCGCTGACCTGCGATACGTGTGACAGGGCCCCTTCCCCGGCAACAGTGGCCGGCGGGAGGGGCCCTGCCGTCTCCACGACCCCCGGCCGGGGCCAGTTCGACTGCGGTCCAGGCGTACGTCCAGAAGCTGGCCGAGATGCTGATCACCGGCCGCACCGACCGGGCGACGGCCGACGCCGCCCGCCGCGACGCCGAGGCGGCCCTGGTGGGCTGGCGGACCGACCTGCGGCGGCGGTCGGGGCGGGCGACCGACCCGGTTTGGGCGGCGGGCCGGGTATGGCGTAGGCTTGCCTGCGGCGCACTTTGGTGTGCCGTGTTCCCGCGTGCCCGCGCCGCCGGTGTCACTGCTACCCGGCGAGTCGCCGTGGGAACGACCGCCAGCAGCCTCAACGACAGGGAGTCCGCCTCCGATGTACGCGATCGTCAAGACCGGCGGCAAGCAGTACAAGGTCGCCGAGGGCGACGTGATCGAGGTCGAGAAGCTCACCGGTGCCCCCGGTGACGCGGTGAAGCTCACCGCGGTGCTCCTCGTCGACGGTGACGACCTGGTGACCGAAGCGGCGAAGCTTGCCAAGGTCGCGGTGTCCGGCGAGATCGCCGCGCACACCAAGGGCCCGAAGATCAAGATCCACAAGTTCAAGAACAAGACTGGCTACCACAAGCGCCAGGGTCACCGCCAGCCGCTGACCCAGGTCAAGGTGACCGGCATCTCCAGCGGGAAGTAGGTCGTCCTCCAATGGCTCACAAAAAGGGTGCGTCCAGCTCGCGTAACGGCCGTGATTCCGCGGCCCAGCGGCTCGGCGTGAAGCGCTTCGGTGGTCAGGTCGTCAGCGCGGGTGAGATCCTCATCCGTCAGCGTGGCACCAAGTTCCACCCCGGTGACCTGGTCGGCCGTGGCAGCGACGACACGCTGTTCGCGCTGTCCGCCGGGTCGGTCCTGTTCGGCACCAGGCGTGGTCGCAAGACCGTCAGCATCGTGCCGCAGCAGTAGTTCGAAAGGCGTTGCGGGCCGTGGACCTCGTGTCCCGGCCCGCTTCGTCTTTTCTCACGCGGGGGTGGACCCCGCTGGAAGGATTGGCGTCGTGACGACGTTCGTTGACCGGGTCGTCCTGCACATGCAGGCCGGCGACGGCGGGCACGGCTGTGCCTCCATCCACCGGGAGAAGTTCAAGCCCTTCGGCGGCCCCGACGGCGGCGACGGCGGGCACGGCGGCAGCGTCTCGCTGGTCGTCGACCCGCAGGTGACCACGCTGCTCGACTTTCACTTCCGCCCGCACCTCAAGGCCGACAACGGCAAGGGCGGCGCGGGCTCGAACCGGGACGGGGCCAACGGCCACGACCTGATCATCAAGGTGCCGAACGGCACCGTGGTGCAGAACCTCGACGGTGAGGTGCTGGCCGACCTGGTCGGCGCGGGCACCACCTTCGAGGCCGCCCGGGGCGGGCGCGGCGGGCGGGGCAACGCCTCTCTGGCCAACGCCCGGCGCAAGGCCCCCGGGTTCGCCGAGCTCGGTGAGCCCGGCGACCTGCTCGACGTGGTGTTGGAGCTGAAGAGCGTCGCCGACGTCGGCCTGGTCGGCTTCCCGTCGGCCGGCAAGTCCTCGCTGATCTCGGTGATCTCCGCCGCCAAGCCGAAGATCGCCGACTACCCGTTCACCACCCTGGTTCCGAACTTGGGCGTGGTCCGGGTGGACAACCACACCTTCACGGTCGCCGACGTCCCGGGCCTGATCCCGGGCGCGGCCACCGGCAAGGGGCTGGGGCTGGAGTTCCTCCGCCACGTCGAGCGCTGCGCCGTGCTGGTGCACGTGGTCGACACCGCGACGCTGGAGCCCGGCCGGGACCCGCTCGCCGACATCGACACCATCGAGGCCGAGCTCTCCGAGTACGGCGGCCTGGCCGACCGGCCCCGCCTCGTCGCGCTCAACAAGATCGACGTGCCGGACGGGCGGGACCTCGCCGACATCGTCCGGCCGGACCTGGAGGCGCGCGGCTTCCGGGTGTTCGACGTCTCCGCGGCCACGCGGGAGGGGCTCAAGGAGCTCATGTACGCGATGGCCGAGCTGGTCGAGCAGGCTCGCAGCGCGGCGCCGCCGGCCGAGCCGACCCGGATCGTGATCCGCCCGAAGGCGGTCGACGACGCCGGCTTCACCATCGAGGTGGAGTCCGACGGCTCCTTCACCGTCCGGGGCAACCGACCGGAGCGCTGGGTACGCCAGACGAACTTCGACAACGACGAGGCGATCGGCTTCCTGGCCGACCGGCTGGCCCGGCTCGGCGTGGAGGAGAAGCTGGCCAAGGCCGGCGCCAACCCCGGCGACCTGGTGCGGATCGGCGACCGGGAGTTCGACTGGCAACCCACCCTCTACGCCGGCGTCGACTTCGTCCCGGGCAACCGGGGCACCGACGTCCGGTTGGAGGAGAAGTCGAACCGCGCCTCGGCGACGGAGCGGCTGGCCGCCCGCAAGGCCCGCCGGCTGCGTCCGGAGGACGAGCTGGAGGCCGGCGGCCTGGACGCGGATCTCTCCGACGACCTGGACGACGACGACGAGGAATAGCTCGGCCACGTCCGTCTTCGGGTCGTTCGCGGGAAACCTCCGCGAAATCCGTCCGGCTTACCGTGACGGAATGCTGATCGAGTCGCGGCCCGCCACCGATCCCGAGATCGCCGCCCTGGTCACCGCCCAGCAGCGCGAGCTGCGGGCGGCCGACGGCGGGCTGGACGGGCAGGCGACGCTGACCCACGACGACATCCACTACCTGGCGGCCGTGGTCGGCGGGCGGGCCGTCGGCTGCGGTGGCCTCCAGGCCCTGGACGGCGACACCGGTGAGCTGAAGCGGATGTACGTCCGGCCGGCGTACCGGGGGCGCGGCATCGCCCGGCAGCTGCTGGCCGCGCTCGAGGAGCTGGCCTTCCAGCGCGGACACGCCGTGGTCTGCCTGGAGACCGGCACGTACCTGCCGGCCGCGATCGGGCTCTACACCGCCGGCGGGTACGAGCCCATCCCCGTCTACGGCGAGTACCTCGGCAACCCGTACAGCGTCTGTTTCGCCAAGCGGCTGCTCGTCGCCGCCTGACGGCGGCCGACCCGGGCGCCGGGCCGCCGCCGGGCCGCCGCCGGTCAGGCGCCGGTCTGGGCGTGGGCCGCGGTGACCGGCTTCGACTCGGGGCTGGCGTGCTGCCGCAGCACGATGCTGAGCAGGATCAGCACGCCGACGGCGAGGAACTCGCTCTGCCAGTTCTGCATCGACTGGAACCAGAAGTCGCTGGTGTGGAGGAACTGCCAGGCGCTGATCGGGGCGGCCCGGCTCTGCAGCGCCTGCATCTGGTTGTACTCGACCACGCCGCCGAGCAGGTGGCCGAGGAACGAGCCGGCGAAGATCAGCAGCAGTGCCAGCGAGAGGCTGTTGCGGTAGACGAGCAACGGGAACCCGCCCACCCGGACCGGCCACGGGGAGTCCGGTCCGGCCCGGCGGGGGTCGTCGTCGGGCCGGTCGGTCTGGCCCTCCGGCTTCGACTCGGCCGAGCCCTTCTGCACCAGGTACGCGGTGAGCAGCACGTAGCCGCCCATCTGGAGGAACTCCGACTCCCAGTTCTCGAAGACCGCCTCGACGAAGTGCCCGGTGCCCAGGTACGCCCACCAGCTCAGCGGGGCCGCGCCGTACTGGGTCAACTCCTCGTTGTGGACCTGCCAGCCGGTCACGCTCTGCAACAGCAGGAAGATCAGGAACACGCCGAGCATGGCGACCGTCAGCGCGTTCTCCCGCAACCATCGTGGCATCGCCGGGCCTCCTCGTCCGTCGGGGTCAATCCCCGTCGTGACCCTCCGTTGCCCCGGGCAATGATCCGGCAAACGCCGCGCCCAGCGTGTCGGGCCGTGGACCATCCGACCGGGTGAAGGCGCAGATCAAGGCCGGTCGATCGAGGTGTCCAGCCGGCCGCCGGTGCCGACGTCGTTGGAGAGCAGCAGCCCCACGACGAGCATCCCGAAGCCGAGGAACAGGTGCAGCCAGTTGTCCGCGTCGTTGACCGGTATGAAGTTGGCCGCGGTCTCCCGGTCGATCGCGAAGCCGTACAGCCAGAGGCCCAGGTAGACGGCGCCGCCGCCAGCGAGGAAGAGCCGGGCCCCGGCGACGCGACGGGCGAGCACCAGCCCGGCCAGGCCGAAGAGCAGGTGCAGCAGGTTGTGCAGGATCGACACCTGGAACAGGCCGAGCAGCTTCGCCTCCGTGTGGTGCCCGGCGAAGGTCAGGTCACCGTAGTGCGTGGTGACCCCGGGGATGAACCCGAGCACGCCGATCAGGACGAAGACGGCGGCCACCGCGGCGGCGACCGCCTGGATCCGGGGCTTCGGACCGGCCGGGGCGCGTCCGCGCACGTCACGTGCCATCGCTGTCACCTCCGTGGAGCAGCCGCCGCCCGGGGCCGGACGACCCTCCATTGTGTGATCGTGGCGGGGCGCTTCCGCAGAGAAATGGCGAATCAGGCATGGACCAGGCAACCGAGGGTAGGTCAAAGGTCACGCCGACAGTGCGTCGCGTGATCCCCCCAGCACAACCGCTACGACCATCCGAGCGGAAGGGTAGTCATGACTTACGATCTCTCACCCACTTCCTCCACCTACGGGCAGGAGCCGACCAACGGCGGCGGCGTCCGCGACCAGGCCCGCCAGGTCGGCTCAGAGGCCGCGAACGCGGGCGGCGCGGTCGCCCAGACCGCCAAGGACCAGGGCCGGGAGGTGGTGGGCGAGGCCAAGCGTCAGGCCCGCAACCTCTATGGCGAGGCCCGTGACCAGGTCGCCAGCCAGACCAGCCAGCAGCAGCAGCGCGCCGCCGGCGGGCTCCGCTCGCTGGCCGAGGAGATGCGCTCGATGGCGCAGCACAACGGCCAGTCCGGCCCGGTGACCGAGCTGGCCCACCAGGCCGCCGACCGGGTGCACGGCGTGGCCGGTTGGCTGGAGCAGCGCGAGCCGGGCGACATCCTCAACGAGGTGAAGAGCTACGCCCGCCGCAACCCCGGCACCTTCCTGGTCGGCGCCGCCGTACTCGGCGTGCTCGCCGGCCGGCTGACCAAGAACATCGCCACCGGCGGCGACGACCACGGCGCCGCGCAGCGGGCGTACGACCCGGACCGGACCGCGGTCATCCCGACCCCGCCGGCCCCGCGCGCCGTGCCGGACCAGGTCCCGCCGGGCGGTTACACCGACCCGACCCGCGGTGGCTACGCCGAGCCGCAGACCGGCACCGGCCGGCCGCTGCCGCCGGTGAGCCAGACCGACCCGCTGCCGGGCGTGCCGTCGAGCGGCGTCACCCGCCCGTGAGCGGCCGATCCGTCAGAAGGGAGGCGACGGCATGAGCATGCCGACGCAGGGGTCCGGACTGGACTCCGGTTACCACGTGGAGGCGGGTGCCCCGCACACCGCGGACGAGGTCCGGGGCAGCTCCCTCGGTGAGCTGATGCGCTCCGTCACCACCGACCTCTCCATGCTGATGCGGCAGGAGGTCGAGCTGGCCAAGGCGGAGATCCGCCAGGAGGGCAAGAAGGCGGGCAAGGCCGCCGGGCTCTTCGGCGGCGCCGGCTTCGGCGGCTACATGGTGGCGCTCTTCCTCTCGATCGCGCTCTGGGCCGGGCTGTCCAACGTGATGGACGCCGGCTGGGCCGGGCTGATCGTGGCCGTCATCTGGGCCGCCATCGCCGCGGTCCTCTACTCCATGGCCAAGAAGAACGCCAAGCGGATTCGCGGCCTCAAGCAGACCAACGACAGCGTGCAGCGCATCCCCGACGCGCTCAAGCCGCACCCGGAGGGAGTCACCCGATGAGCACCGACCCCGACCAGATCCGCCGGGAGATCGAGGCCACCCGCAACAGCCTCAGCTCGGACGTGGACGCGCTGGCGTACAAGGTCAGCCCGAGCCGCATCGTCGACGACCGCAAGCAGCGGGCGCGCAACGCGCTGCAGAATGTGAGGGACAAGGTCATGGGAACCGCCTCGGACTACGGCCACAGCACGGGCCACGCCGCCCACTCGGCGGCGGACCACGCCTCCTCGGCGGCGTCCACCGTCAGCGACAAGGCGCACGCCGCCGCCTCCACCGTCGGCGACGCCGCCCAGCGGGCCCCGCAGGTGCTGCGGGAGAAGTCCCAGGGCAACCCGATGGCCGCCGGCCTCATCGCGTTCGGCGTCGGCATGCTGGCCTCCTCGCTGATCCCGGCCACCCGCCGCGAGCAGCAGGTGGCCACGCAGGTCAAGGAGAAGGCCGGCGAGCACGCCGGTGCGGTGAAGGAGAAGCTGGGCGAGGTCGCCGGCGAGCTCAGGGACGAGCTGCGCGAGCCGGCGCGGCGCGCCACCGAGTCGATGAAGTCCACCGCCCAGGACGCCGTGCACGCGGTCAAGGACGACACGAAGTCGGCCGCGCATGACGTCAAGGACACCGCGCAGCAGTCCCGCGACCAGGTCCGGTACTGACCCTGCTCCTCGTACGCCGCAGCTCGCGGTCACTCCCGGCGCCCGCCGGAGAGTGGCCGCGAGCTGTCGCGTGCGGGGCGGACCTGTCGGCGGTCCCGGTGGAGCTGATGTCGTGGACGATTCAGCTCGACAGCGGGCCGGAGGCTGAGCCGGTGACCCCGGCGGGGCGGTCCGCCGCCCCCGGCCCGCCGCCGGGGCGCCCGTCCCCGTCCACCCAGAGCACCAGGTCACCGGGACCGTGCCCGGCCAGCCGGCGGCGCAGCGTCCGGATGGAGTGCGCGGCGTCACGGACCCGCGCCCCCGCGTAGGGCACGCCGCCGCGCCGCCGCCGGCCCAGCGCGAGCCAGGAGCAGACCCCGCGTTCGAGCACCCAGCACGGGGCGGCGAGCGGCGTGTGCGCCGGGAAGACCCGGGCGCCGCCGGCCCGACGACGGCCCAGCTCGGCGACGGCAACCGTCGCCACGGCGGCCCGCAGCAGCAGGCCGGGGCGGCGGGCCACAAGCACGGCCGCCACGCCGGGCAGCACCGCCAGCCCGGCCAGCAGTCGCAGCGGCTGGGCCCGGTCGTCGTACGCCTGCCGTACCCGCTGGCCGCGGAAGTGCGCGACCGTCGGCGGGAGTCGGCGTACGTGCAGCCAGGCGGGAGTCGTCGTGTCGCCCCCGTACGCCCGCACGGTGCGGACCAGCTCCAGGTTCTCGAAGAGCACGTCGGGGTCGTACCCTCCCATGGCGCGGAAGGTGCTCCGGCGCACCGCCAGGGTGCCCGGCCAGTCGCCGCCGAGCGCCCGGTTGAGCAGGACCCGGCCGGTGTCCCACCAGGCGTGCCAGGGCAGCGGGTCGAAGTGGTTCTGCGGCCGGACCAGGTCCACCCGATCCAGCAGCTCGTGCACCGCGCGCAGCCCGGCCTCGTCGTACCGGACGTCGTCGTCGGCGATCACCACGTGCTCGTGCCGGGCCAGGTCGACCCCGGTCAGCACCCCGAGCACCTTGCCGTTGGCGCCGTGCAGCGCGGGGTCGGGCCGGACGTGCCGGACCAGGTCCCGCCAGGCGGCGGCGTGTCGGGCGAAGAGGTCCGGCGCGGAGCCGTCGACCACGGTGACGTCCACCCACCCGGCGAGGGTGCGCAGGTGGTCGGTGAGTTCGGTCAGGCCGGCGTCGTCGGACCGGCACAGCGGCAGGACGTACTCGACGGGTAGCCGACCGGGCCGTGGGCCGGCGCCCGGCGCGGCGGTCGGTCCACCGACGACCGGGGCCGGCGCGACCTTGGCCCGGTGATCGCGGGCCGGGGCGCTCATGTCGCCCTCGTGCCCGACAGGGCGGATGCGCGGACACCGGCCGGGTCGTGCCGGTCCGGTCCGCTCGGATCGGGGACCACGCTGCCTCCCGGAGGGACGCGGGGACGGGGTCGGCGGATGCCCTTATTTTCGCCAATCAAACCGATTTGTCGTTTCGACGCCTCCGCGCCGGGTAGCGCTCCGTGACGCGGGCGGTCCAGCCCCGGACGCCCCGGTGGAGGAGACGTGATGACCAGCAACGGAACGAGGTGGGCGCTGGCGGGCGCCGCCACGGTGACCGCCGTCGGTGTCGGCCGGATGATCGCCCGACGGCGGCGTCGACACCAGGCCGAGCGGGCGGACGGCTGGTACGTCGTCCGGCGGGGGATCACCGTGGACCGCCCGATGGACGCCGTGATCGGCTTCTGGACCGACCGGGAACGGCTGGACCGGGCGTTGGCCGAGTGGGCGACCCTGGAGCAGCTCGACGACAACCGGTGGCGCTGCGTGGCGAGCGACCCGGCCGGCGGCGGCACCGAGTGGCGCGCCGAGCTCACCGTCGACGGTCCGGGCCGGCTGAGCTGGCGGGTCACCGAGGGGCCGGTGACCCAGCAAGGACAGGCCGAGCTGGTCCCCGCCCCGCAGGACCGGGGCACCGAAATCCGGACCGAGCTGCGCTGGCGGTCCAGCCCGGTCCGCCGGACCCTGGGGCTGACCACCGGCCACGACCCGGAGGTGGGGCTGCGGGACACGCTGCAGCGGATCAAGTCGTTGGTCGAGGCCGCCTGACGCCCACCCGGTATCGCGGGCACGCGGAGAAGCTGGCCCCCGGTCCACGAGGACCTCTACCTGGTGGCGGCGGAGTGCGGCATCTGCTGGGTGGTGGTCGGCCAGGCCGCGTACAGGGCCCGCGACTCCGAGCTGCTGGCGGTGGCGGAGCGAGCCCGGCTCACGCGATGCGGCGGACGCCGTCGATCAGGAAGCCGCTCGGCGGCAGGGCGGGCAGCCGGCGCAGGCTGAGCGCCAGGTCCTGCGGCGGCACCCGGTAGCTGATGGTGGTGGTCAGGTTGGTCACCGCGCGCTTCATCAGCTCGACGGTGATCCACTCCCCGGCGCAGCGGTGGCCGGTGAGGTGGTCACCGCCGCCCTGCGGGACGAGGGTGAACGGGTCGCCGCGCCAGCCGACGAACCGGTCGGGCCGGAACTGCTCCGGCCCCGGCCACAGCTCCGGGTGGTGGTTGGTGCCGTAGAGGTCGAGCAGCACCCGCCGCCCCTGCGGGAAGTGGTGTCCCGCCCACTCGAAGGAGCGCCGGACCCGGGCCGCCGCCACGGAGAAGAATGGGTAGTAGCGGCGTACCTCCTGCACGAACGTCTCGGTGGCCGGCTCGTCGCCGCGGACCCGCTCCCGCCACTGCGGGTGGTCGTGCAGCGCCAACGCGGCGAAGACCACGAAGCGGTCCACGGCGACGGTCGGGCGCAGGACGTTCAGCAGCTCCACCGCGGCGATCCGGCGGGGCAACGGGCGGTCCCGGTCGTCCCGGTGCTCAGCGATCACCCGCAGCGCGCTGCCCTCCGGGGCGGGCAGCGCGCCCGCCCGGGCGCGGTCGACGACCTCGCCGGCCCAGCGTTCGGCGCGGCGGCGGGCGAGCCGGCCCCGCCAGTGCCGAGGGCCGAGCACGGCCGAGGCTTCGATCATCGCGTGCAGCTCGGCGGTCCACCGGGCCACGTCCGAGTCGGCCAGCGGCACGCCGGCCCAGGCGCAGACCGCCCGGGTGAGCATCCGGGCGACCTCGTCGTAGAGCACCGCCGGGCCGGAGCGTTCCCAGCTCGGGATCCGGGCCCGCCACTCGTCGTCGAAGAGCTGGCCGAGCTGGCGGATCGCGGCGGGCGTCATGATCGACATCAGCATCGCCTTCCGCACCCGGTGCTGGGCGTCGTCCAGCCCCTGCACCCCGCCGACCCCGGTGAGCGTCCGCTGCCCGCGCATCGGCATGGCCCCCCGCCGACGGAAGCGGTCGTTGTCGTAGAAGAGCTCGGCGGCGGGGCGGCCGCGCAGGCAGATGGTCGGTACCAGCAGCAGCCGGGTCTGGAAGATGTCGCTGCCGTACCGGTCGCAGCGGTCGCCGATGAACCGGTAGCCATCCCTGAGGAACGCCAGCGTGCTGTCCGGGCTGCGGTCGACGGGAATGCTGCTCAACTGCTGCTCCTGACCTGGTCTGCAGCGGGCTCGGCCCTCGGCCGCTTGCGTCTACCCATGCACAGCCGGCTGAACCGCCCATCATCACCGAATTCACAGCCGCTGGTAGGGGCCAGCCGGCGCTCGTCGCGCTGGCCCCTCCCAGGGCGACGGAAATCTGTTTGGCTGCGCGGAACGCGAGGCCGGCCGCGGGGCCGGGCCGACGACGGGAGGACGGATGCGGGAGAACAGGGCGCCGTACCGGCGGCGGCGGATGGTCGACGCGCTCGGCGCCGGGCTGGACCGGGGCGGGCTGGGCGGACCGGACGTGCCGCTGCTCGCGCCGCCGCGTCGCGGGCCGGTGCCGCCCCGGCACTTCACCGTGCACCTCGGCTTCCACGCCGACGACGCCGACCGGGCCCGGGAGCTGGCGGTGGCGTACGCCGAGGCGCTGAGCCGCGATTCGTGAGCGCCGCCGGGATGTGGCTGACCACCCCGGCGGCGGAACGCCGCGGTCAGTCCAGGTCGAACTCGCCGTCTTGGGCGCCCGCGACGAACGCGTCCCACTCCGCCTGGGTGAAGACCAGCACCGGTCCGTCCGGCTCGGCCGAGTTGCGCATGCCGATCAGGTCGCCGACGAAGGCCACCTCGACCGCGCTGTCGGAGGTGTCGCCCTCGGCCCGCTGCCAGACCGCCCGGGTGAGGTCGAAATCGCCCTTGGGGTGCTGACCCATCGCTGTTCCTCCATCGCCACGCGTCACGGGGAGTCCGTCCGGATCCCCATCGGGCAGGATAAGCGGATGCCGAGCCTGAGCCGTGTAGAGGCGACCGCGCGTGGCGCGTTGATGACCGTCGAGTCCTACCAGGTGGACCTCGACCTGACCGGTGCCGGCGAGCGGTTCCGCTCCGCCGTCACCATCCGGTTCCGGGCCACCCCCGGCGCCGAGACCTTCGCCGAGGTCAAACCCGCCCGACTTCTCGAAGTGCGCCTCAACGACCGGGACCTCGACCCGGCCGCGCTGGCCGACAACCGGCTGCCCCTGACCGGTCTGGCCGAGGAGAACACGCTGACCGTCGGCGCCGAGATGGCGTACTCGAACACCGGCGAGGGGATCCACCGCTTCGTCGACCCGGCCGACGGCGAGACGTACCTGTACGCGATGTCCTTCCTCGACGACGTGCAGCGCATCTTCGCCGCGTTCGACCAGCCGGACCTGAAGGCGCCGGTCACCCTCTCGGTCACCGCCCCGTCGGAATGGACGGTCGCGGCAAACGGCCAGGTCGCCGCCCGACCCGCGCCGGGGCGCTGGGAGTTCGCCCCCACCGCGCCGCTCGCGACCTACTTCTTCTCGCTGATCGCCGGCCCGTGGCACGTCCGGCAGGACGAGCACGACGGCATCCCGCTCGGTGTGTACTGCCGGCGCTCCCTGGCCGCCCACCTGGACGCCGACGCGGACGAGATCTTCACCGTCACGAAGCAGTGCCTCGACCGGTTCCACCAGCTCTTCGCCGAGCGCTACCCGTTCGGGAAGTACGACCAGGCGTTCGTGCCCGAGTTCAACGCCGGCGCGATGGAGAACCCGGGCCTGGTCACCCTCCGGGACGACTACGTCTTCCGCTCCGCGGTCACCGACACCCAGCGGGAGTTGCGCGCCACCACCATCGCCCACGAGATGGCGCACATGTGGTTCGGCGACCTGGTGACCATGCGCTGGTGGGACGACCTCTGGCTGAACGAGTCCTTCGCGGAGTACCTCGGCACCCGGGTGACGGCCGAGGCCACCCGGTTCGACCAGGCGTGGACGACCTTCGCCATGCGCCGCAAAGCCTGGGGGTACGCGGCCGACCAGCGGCCCTCCACCCATCCGGTAGCCCCAGAGGAGGTCGTGGACGCCGCGCAGGGCCTGCTCAACTTCGACGGCATCTCGTACGCCAAGGGCGCCAGCGTGCTGCGGCAGCTCGTCGCCTGGCTTGGCGACGACGTCTTCCTCGCCGGGCTGAACGCGCACTTCGCCGCCCACCGGTTCGGCAACGCCACCCTGGCCGACCTGCTCGGCACCCTCAGCGCCGCCAGCGGACGGGACCTCACCGACTGGGCCGAGCGCTGGCTGCGCCGCCCCCAGGTGAACACCCTGCGGATGGAGACGGCGGTGGACGCCGACGGCCGGTGGACCGAGGCGGCGGTGGTGCAGACCGCGCCGGAGGCGTACCCGGTGCTGCGCCCGCACCGCATCGGCGTCGGTCGGTACGCCGACGGCGCCGCCAGCCGGTTCGAGGTGGACCTCGACCCGGACGTCGACAAGGGTCGTACCGAGCTGCCCGGGCTGGTCGGCGAGGCCGCCACCGGCCTGCTGCTGCCCAACGCCGGTGACCTGACCTTCGCCAAGATCCGGCTCGACCCGGCCTCCGCTGAGGCGGTGCCGATGGTGCTGCCGGAGCTGGCCGACCCGTTGGCCCGGGCGCTGCTCTGGGGCGAGGCGCTCGACGCCGCCACCGACGGGGAGCGGCCGGTAGCCGCCGTGGTGGCGCTGATCGCGGCGGC
The DNA here is from genome assembly GCF_033804685.1 of Micromonospora sp. RTP1Z1. Taxonomy (NCBI): domain Bacteria; kingdom Bacillati; phylum Actinomycetota; class Actinomycetes; order Micromonosporales; family Micromonosporaceae; genus Micromonospora; species Micromonospora sp. RTP1Z1. The sequence goes on along the minus strand of NZ_JAPFQV010000045.1, from coordinate 15,925 downwards.
GCTACCCGCCGAGACCGAGGTGATCATCGCGGAGGACGTGCTGACCCTCAGCCGCAACCTGATCGACCGCTACCTGGACCCGCTGGCCCGGGATGCCGCCCTGCTCCGGGTCGCCGGGGCCTGTGCCGCGCTGCTCGCCGGGGCGCCGGCCGGCGGATCGCTCCAGCTCGCCGCGGCCCGAGGACTGATCTCGTCGACCACCGACACCGCGCTGCTCACCGGCTGGCTGGCCGGCGACGACGTGCCGGCGGGGCTCGCCGTGGACGCCGACCTGCGTTGGGCGCTGCTGCTGCGCCTGGTGGTGCTCGGTGCGGCCGGCGAGCCGGAGATCGCTGCCGAGGCGGCCGCCGACCGCAGCGCCGTCGGGGCGGAGCGGGCCGCCAGCTGCCGTGCCGCACTGCCCGACCCGGCCGCCAAGCGGGCCGCCTGGGAGATCGTCACGGTCAACGCCGAGCTTTCCAACCGCCTCGTCGAGGCGACCGCGGAGGGCTTCTGGCAGCCGGAGCAGGCCGAGCTGACCGCCCCGTACGTCGAGCGGTACTTCGCCGACATGCCGGCCGCCGCGCGGCTGCGTACCCCCTGGACGGCCGACCGGGTGGCGGCCCTGGCCTTCCCCCGCTACGCCGTGGCGCAGCCCACCCGGGAGCTGGCCGCGGCGCTGCTGGCCCGCGACGACCTCACGCCCGGGTTGCGCCGGCGGGTCACCGACATGGACGACGACCTGCGCCGCGCGCTGGTCGCCCGGACGGCGGTGGCCGCTGCGGCGGCCTGACCCGAGGGCCGGGACCGGGCTCGCCGCGAGCCCGGTCCCGCCCCGCCACGTCCGACCGGAAGCGACCGGTGATCGGAACGGTGCGGCGGCCCCACCCGGCGCCCGCCCGGCCCCGGCCTACGATCGCGGGGTGGAGGAAGACATCCGGCGGATCGGGATCATGGGCGGCACCTTCGACCCGATCCACCACGGGCACCTGGTGGCGGCCAGCGAGGTGGCGGACCGGTTCGGGCTGGACGAGGTGGTCTTCGTCCCCACCGGCAAGCCGTGGCAGAAGGCGGACGAGCCGGTCAGCCCGGCCGAGGACCGCTACCTGATGACGGTCATCGCCACCGCCTCCAACCCGCGGTTCCAGGTCAGCCGGGTGGACATCGACCGGGGCGGCCCGACCTACACCGTCGACACGCTGCGCGACCTGCACGCCGAGTACGGACCCAAGGTGCAGCTCTACTTCATCACCGGCGCCGACGCGCTGGACCGGATCCTCTCCTGGAAGGACCTGGACGAGATCTTCGAGCTGGCCCACTTCGTCGGGGTGACCCGGCCGGGCTTCGAGCTGACGGACAAGCACCTGCCCGCCGACACGGTCAGCCTGGTGCAGGTGCCGGCCATGGCGATCTCCTCCACCGACTGCCGGGCCCGGGTGGGCCGGGGCGAGCCGCTCTGGTACCTGGTGCCGGACGGTGTGGTGCAGTACATCGCCAAACGGCGCCTCTACCAGGAGTGATATCGCCGGCAATGGGCGCGTCGTCCCCGTAATCGACCAGAACTGACAAGTCGTCGCCCGGCCGGGTGTGAGACGCTTGGAGGGTCGCACGGTTGATCGAAGGAGAACGGTGACTGTTTCCGAACGCGCTTACGAGCTGGCGATGGCCGCCGCCCAGGCCGCGGCCGACAAGAAGGCCGAGGACATCGTCATCATCGACGTGGGCGACCAGCTCGCGATCACCGACGCGTTCCTGGTCGCCTCGGCCCCCAACGAGCGTCAGGTGCTGGCCATCGTCGACGCCATCGAGGAGCGCCTGCTCGAGCTCCCGGAGAAGGCCAAGCCGCTGCGCCGCGAGGGCGAGCGGGGCGGCCGCTGGGTGCTGCTCGACTACGTCGACATGGTGGTGCACGTCCAGCACACCGAGGAGCGCGAGTTCTACGCCCTCGACCGGCTCTGGAAGGACTGCCCGCAGATCCCGTTCGTGGATCGGGACCTGGCCGACTCGGCCGCCGGTACCGCCGCCGCGGAATGACCCGCCTGATCATCTGGCGGCACGGCAACACCGACTGGAACGCCGCCAGCCGGGTGCAGGGGCAGACCGACGTACCGCTGAACGACCTCGGTCACGAGCAGGCCCGGACCGCCGCGCCGGCGCTGGCGGCGCTGCGCCCGGACGCCATCGTGGCCAGCGACCTGCGCCGGGCCGCGGACACCGCGGCTGCGCTCGCCGCGCTGACCGGGCTGCCGGTCCGTACCGACGCCCGGCTGCGGGAGCGGTACTTCGGCCTGTGGCAGGGTCTCGCCCTGAGCGAGGTCGCCGAGCAATTCCCCGACGAGTACGCCCGCTGGCGGGCCGGTGACCCCGATCCGGGCGCGGAGATCGAGACGCTTGACGACCTCGGCAAGCGGATCGGCGCGGCCTTCCAGGACGCGGCCGACCTGGCCGCCGGTGGGACCGTCGTGGTCACCACCCACGGTGGCGGGGCCCGCCAAGGCGTCGGCCACCTGCTCGGGTGGGACCACGCGGTGCTGCGCACCGTCGGTTCCCTGTCCAACTGCCACTGGACCGAACTGCGGTACGACGACGGTGTGCGGCGGCGTACGTCCCCGGGCTGGCACCTGCGGGCGCACAATGTCGGCCTGATCACCGCCCCCGCGCCGACCGAGGCGGTCTGACCGTTCGGCCCCGGCGCGCCGCGGCCACATCGGCTACCGTGCCGGGCATGTCCGTCGCGGTCGTCACCGACTCCACCGCCTACCTCCCGCCCGACCTGGTGCGCGCGCACCGGCTCACCGTCGTCCCGCTGACCGTCGTGCTCAACGGGGCCGAAGGGCTGGAGGGGGTGGAGACCTTCCCGGCCGACGCCACCCGCGTGCTGGGCGGCCGGCGGGTCTCGGTGAGCACCTCCCGACCCGCGCCGGAGCAGTTCGCGCAGGTCTACCGTTCGCTGCTCGCCGGGGGCGCCGACGGAGTCGTTTCGGTGCATCTCTCCGCCGAGCTCTCCGGCACCGTCGAGGCGGCCCGGCTGGCCGCCGCCGAGATCGGCGACCGGGTCGAGGTGGTCGACAGCCGCTCCACCGGGATGGGCCTCGGCTTCCCGGTGCTCGCCGCCGCCGCGGCCGCCGAGGGCGGCGCCGACCTTCCCGCCGTACGGCAGGCCGCGCTGGACACCGTCGACCGGACCACCATCTACTTCTACGTCGACACCCTGGAATTCCTGCGCCGGGGTGGCCGGATCAACGCCGCCGAGGCGCTGTTCGGCACCGCCCTGTCGGTGAAGCCGATCATGCACATGCCGCACGGCGCGATCGTGGTCAAGGACAAGGTGCGCACCGCCAGCCGGGGCGTGGCCCGCCTGGTGGACCTGGCGGTCGAGGCGGCCGGCGATGCCGAGGTGGACCTCGGCGTGCACCACCTCGCCGCGCCGCAACGCGCCGAACAACTGCTCGCGGCGCTGACCGACCGGCTCGGCAACCACCTCCACGACACGTACGTCTCCGAGGCCGGCGCGGTGGTCGCCGCGCACGCCGGACCTGGCCTGGCCTGCGTGGTGATTCACCGCCGACCCGGGCCGGACGCGTCGCCCGAGGGCTGACCGGGTCCTACGTGGTGACCGGCGGCGGCCGGGCGGCTCTCGGCCTCGACCGGGAAGGCCGGTGAGCCCCGCGTCCGCTTGGTACCACATCGCCGGATGATCAGGGCGTTGTCCACAGGGGATGGCTTCGTCCACAGGGGCCGCGCGCGGGCCTGAGCTACGCCGCCCGCCCGCCCTAGCCTCGCGTCGTGTCCGATGACCAGGAGAGCCGGGTGCGGCAGCGGCTGTCCCGCCTGTTCGACCCGTCGCCGGGCTCGCCGATGCCCGCCGGCCACCACGCCATCGGTCCCGACCCGGCGGCTCACCCCCGCCCTCGGCCGGTCGATCCGGCGGCCGCGATCGATCCCGATTGGCCGACGTTCGACCTGCTTCCCCCGACCCGGGTTGAACGGCCCCTGCCGGACCCATTCCCCGAACCGGTTCTGGCCATCGGATCGGAGGAGCCGCCGGGCTCAGCCCCGCCGGAACTGCGCGGACCGTCGAACGCCGGCCCGCGCCGGTCCGCCCCGCCCCAGGTCGCCGTGGGGAATCAGTTCATCCTGTCCCCGGGCCCGGAGCGGCGCACCTCGTCCGCCGCCGTCGACGGGGCCGACGAGGAACCCGAGCGCCGGTCCTTTCTCCTGCCCGGCCCTGGCGCGTTCGACCCCGGGCGACGCGGAGTGCGGGCCTTGGCCGCCGTCGCCCTGGTCGTGGTGCTCGGTGCCGCACTCTGGGCCTGGCGGTCCCGGCCGCACGCCGAGCCCGTCCGGCCGGCGTCGACGCTCGCCGCGCCGGGCGCGCCGGAGCCCTCCCCCGTCAGCTCGTCCGGCGCGGCGAACGGCCAACTCGTGGTCGCGGTCGCAGGCAAGGTACGCCGCCCCGGACTGGTGCGGCTGCCGGCGGGTTCCCGGGTCGCCGACGCCGTCGAGGCGGCCGGAGGCGCCCTGCCCGGCGTCGACGTGGCCCTGCTCAACCCGGCCCGCCGGCTCACCGACGGCGAACTGGTCCTGGTCGGCGTCGCCGCCCCGCCCGGGCAGGCTGGGGCGGCGGGACCGGCGGCCGGCGGTGCGGCGGGGTCGGCCGCCGCCGGGACGGCACCCGGTGGGCCGGTCAACCTCAACACCGCCACCCTGGCCCAGCTCGACGCCCTGCCCGGGGTCGGACCGGTCCTCGCCCAGCGGATCCTCACCCACCGGGAGCAGCACGGCGGCTTCCGGTCGGTGGCGGACCTGCGTCAGGTCGACGGCATCGGTGACGCCCGGTACGAGCAGCTCAAGGACCTGGTGACGGTGTGACCACCCGCCGGAATGCCGCCCCGGACCCGACGGTCGGCGTCGGGACGGCGGAGACGGTCCCGGACCTGCGGTTGGCGGGGCTGGCCGTGGCCGCCTGGCTCGCCGCCCTGGCCGGGTTGCAGCTCACCGCGGCGGCGACGGTCGCGCTGGCCGCCGTCGCCGCCGGCCTGGCCGCCCTCCTCGGCGCCCACCTGCTCGGCCTCCTCGGGCGACCGGCCGTTCGGGTCCGCCGGCACGGCTGGGTCGTCGTCGCCGTGCTGCTCGGAGTGGTCTGCGGTGCGAGCGCGACCGCCGCCCGACTGGTGGTCCGCGACGCGGCCCCGATCCGGGCGCTGGTGGACGAGCGGGCCCTGGTCACCGTGGAACTGGTCGTGCGGGACGACCCGCGGCCCGGCCGGGGCGCCGCCGGCCGTCCGGCCACCCTGCTGGTGCGGGCCGACCTGGAGCGCCTCACCGGTCGGGACGGCCGGCGGGTGACCGGACCGGCCCGCGGCCTGGTGCTGGCCACCGACCCGGCCTGGCGGGGGCTGCTGCCCGGGCAGCGGGTGGGCGCGCAGGGGCGGTTGACCGCGCCGCGCGGTGGCGGCCTGACCGCCGCGGTCCTCACCGTCGCCGGGCCGCCCACGCCGTACGGTCCGCCGCCGTGGCTCCAGCGCGCGGCCGGCACGCTCCGCACCGGGCTGCAACGCGCCTGCGACCCCCTCCCCGACGAGCCGGGCGGTCTGCTGCCCGGGCTGGTCGTCGGGGACACCAGCCGGCTGACGCCCGCCGTCGAGGCGGACTTCCGGGCCACCGGCATGACGCACCTGAATGCGGTCTCCGGCTCGAACGTCGCCATCGTCGTCGGCGCGGTGCTGCTGCTGGCCCGCTGGGCCCGGGCCGGTCCCCGGACGGCAGCCGTGGCGTGCGGGCTGGCCCTGATCGGCTTCGTCGTCCTGGTCCGACCGTCGCCGAGCGTGGTCCGGGCCGCCACCATGGGGGCGATCGGCCTGGCCGCGCTCGCCGCCGGCCGGGCCCGGGCCGCGCTGCCCGCTCTCTGCGCCGCGGTCACCGTGCTGGTGCTGGTCGACCCGGAGCTGGCTGGCGACGCCGGCTTCACCCTCTCGGTGCTCGCCACCGCAGGGCTGCTGCTGCTCGCCCCCGGCTGGCGGGACGCGCTGCGTCGACGGGGAGTACCGGCGGGGCTGGCCGAGGCACTGGCGGTGCCGGCGGCCGCGCAGCTCACCTGCGGCCCGGTCGTCGCCGGCATCTCCGGGACGGTCAGCCTGGTCGCCGTCCCCGCCAACCTGCTGGCGGTGCCGGCCATCGCACCGGCCACCGTGCTCGGCGTCGCCGCCGCCATCGTCTCGCCGGTCTGGCCGGCCGGAGCCGAGTTCGTCGCCTGGTTGGCGAGCTGGCCGGCCCGTTGGCTGGTGACCGTGGCCGGGCACGGGGCGGGGCTGCCGGCCGGGACGCTGCCCTGGCCCGGCGGGGTGACCGGCGCCCTGCTGCTGGCCGGGCTCACCGTGGCGCTGCTGCTCGCCACCCGGCGGCCACTGGTCCGGCGGCTCGTCGCGGTGTGCGCCGTCGCGGTGGTGCTCGGCACATTGCCCGTCCGACTGCTGGCCGGTGGTTGGCCTCCGTCCGGCTGGGTGGTGGTGGCCTGCGCGGTGGGGCAGGGCGACGCGCTGGTGCTGCCGGTCGCCGCCGGTCGGGCGGTGGTCGTCGACGCCGGCCCCGACCCGGCCGGTGTGGACGGCTGCCTGCGTCGGCTCGGCGTACGCGAGGTGCCGCTGCTGGTCGTCAGCCACTTCCACGCCGACCACGTCGGCGGGGTCACCGGGGTGTTCCGGGGTCGCCGGGTGGCGGCCGTGCTGACCCCGCAGTGGTCGGAGCCGGCCTTCGGGGTGTCCCAGGTACGCGTCGCCGCACTGGCCGGTGCGGCGGGGCTGCGTACCGCGCCGGTGGGCTGGAGCTGGCGGGCCGGGGGAGTGGATCTGGTCGCGCTGGGCCCGCCCTACCCGGTGCGGGGCAGCCGGTCGGATCCGAACAACAACTCCCTGGTGCTCGCCGCCACCGTGGCCGGGGTGCGGATCCTGCTGCTCGGGGACGCCGAGACCGAGGAGCAGCGGGCGTTGCGGGAGGGGCTGCCGTCCGGTGCCTTCCGGGCCGACGTGTTGAAGGTCGCCCACCACGGCTCGGCGTACCAGGACCCCGAGTTCCTCAACGCGGTCCGGCCCTCCGTCGCGCTGGTGTCGGTGGGTGCCGGGAACGACTACGGGCACCCCAACCCGGGTCTGCTGGCCCGGCTGACCCGCGCCGGCGCCCGGGTGCTGCGGACCGACACCGACGGGGACGTCGCGGTGGTCCGGGACCGGCACGGGCTGGCGGTGGTGGCCCGGGGCATCCGACCGGGGCGGCAGCCCTGACGCCTCGAGCTGGCGTTCAGTTCCCTGACGCGTCCGTCAGTGCGCGGCGGAGGAGTCTCGGTGCGCCTTGACCACCCCGATTGCCCAACTCGGCATGTCGCACCCGTTGTCCCGACACTGCGCCCAGTGGCCGGTGGCACGGTGCGGGTTGGCCGGCTCGGAGTGGGCCGTGATCACCCGCTTGGCCGTCCGGAGCACGAGTGCCGGCGTGATCGGTCCGTCATCCATGGGCGTGTCGGTCCCTCCGTAGAAACGGCGGACCCCGGCCACGGAGACCAGTCACGTAGCCGGAGCGCCTTCGCCCCCCACCGTGACCTGCCATACCCGTCAGTGTCAAGTCCGACAGGTGTCAGATGTGACAGTCTCGCGTTGCATAGCGTCGATCCATGGTCCGCAGGCTGTACGGCAGCGCAGAGCTACAGGAACGCCTCCAGGTGTCCCGCGCTCGGGTCGTACAGATCACCAGCCGGCCCGACTTCCCGGAGCCGTTCGATCGGCTGGCTGGGGGAGCGGTGTGGCTCGTGGAGGACGTGGAAGCGTGGATCGCTGAGCACCGGCCGTGGCAGGCGCAGGGCGCGAACCCGGACGAGAGCTGAAACAGCCCGGACCTCCGCAGGGTCCGGGCCGTTCGGTTAGGTGGCTCAGGCAGACGCCTTCGTCTTGCTGGCCTTCGGCGCGTGGCGCTCCAGCCCGGCCAGCGCCGTGGCCGCGCGCTCCCGGCTCCGCCTGGCCGCCTCCACGGCGTTACCGACGATCATGGATCCGGCGGAGAACAGGCGGCCGGAGTTGGCCTGCTCCACGGTCTGCCGCACCCGATCGATCTCGGCCAGGTTCTCCACCGCGGCCTCCAGCTCCGCCACCACGAGGTCCAGGCGCGCCAGCCCGGCGGCGGCCTGGCCCTGGAGGTAGGTCAGCCACTCCTCCCGGCGCTCCGCGATCCCGGCGGCCACCTCGCGGCGCACCTTGTCCACCGCGTCCCGGGTGCCGTCCGCCACCGACTGCGCGGCTTCCGCCGCTTCCTGCCGCTCGCGGACCATCCGGGCCACCTCCGCCGCGTCCAGCGGCTTGCCGGACATGGCAGCCTCCGTCGCGTGCCGCCGGACCTCCATGGGTCCCTGTGCCGCTGCGGCCTGCGCCTTGCGCGCCTCGCTACCGAGCCGGGTGGCCTCCGCCGCGAGCGTGCCGAGCCTGGCCAGGTCCGCCCGGATGGACGGGTGGACGTGCCGGTCCGGGATCACACCGACTCCGGACACGGACAGCGGCTCACCCTGCCACGCGGCCGGAGCCTTGCTACCCGGCGCGGCCGGATGGAGGGTGCCCGACGCGGCCGGGAACGGCTCTGTGAGGTCCCACAGCTCATCCCACTGGCCGGCGCGCGCCAGCGCTTTGGCGCGCCGCTCTCCGTCCCCGCTCGCGTGCGGGCACTGGTGCGCGTTGCCCTGCTCCGGTGCCACGCCGTACTCCGGCACGGTGCCGTGTCCGTACATGGCGATCCCACCCCGCTGGCCGAGCCGGTGGACTCGCGCCGTGCTGGCGGTCACCCCGGTCATGGGGGAGACGCTGAAGGACTCCGGCGCGCAGGTGCACCCGTCCGGCATGTCCCCGGACTCGGTGGCGTAGACCGTCATGGCGGCCAGGAGTTGATCCGCGCCCACCGTGTGGCTCTCCTGCGTGTCCACGATCCAGACGGCCAGGGAGGGGGCGTACCGCACGCGCTTATCGGTCCGGTAGATGGTCATCGGGAAGCCTCCATGAGTCGGGTCCAGGCGGCTTCCGCCGCGTCGGTGGCGCAGTCCGGGCAGCAGCCGGGGTCTGCGCCTTTCGCTTGCCACGGGCCGGCTCCGGGGCCGGCTCGCAGCGACGACCCGACGGAGTGGCCGACCAATCGAGACAGCTTGTTGCGTTAGCAGGTGGATCGACTCGAATGTCGGGATTTGCGCTGAGTGCGGGCTGTGCCGTCACAGTCGCCGATGACCAGGCACGATCCGGTCGAGGGCCGTGCGAATATGGGCGGCGTGACCCCCGCCAGCCTGCCCCCCATTCTGCTCGTCCTCGGCGACGAGGAGCTGCTCGCCACGCGCGCGGTCAGCGAAGCCGTCGCGACGGCGCGCGCCGTCGACCCCGACGTGGACGTCCGGGAGTACCAGGCCGGCGCCGTGGCGGTGGGGGAGATCGCCGAGATGCTCAGCCCCTCGCTCTTCGGCGGTCGGCGGGTGCTCGTGCTCCACGCCGGCCAGGACGCCCGGAAGGACCTGGTCGCCGCGCTGCTGGCGTACGCGAAGAACCCCGACCCGGAGGTGCAGCTCGTCGTGCTGCACCTCGGCGGCGCGAAGGGGAAGGCCTTCGCCGACGGGCTGCGCGCGGCCGGCGCGACCATGGTGCCGGCGGCCAAGCTGAAGGGGCACCGGGACCGGGTCGCCTTCGTCCGGGACGAGATCCGCCGGGGCGGCGGCCGGTGCACCGACGACGCCGCCGAGGCGCTGATCGCGGCCGTCGGCAACGACCTGCGGGAACTGGCCGCCGCCTGCTCGCAGCTCATCGCCGACACCGACGGCCGGATCGGGGCCGACACGGTGTCCCGCTACTACCGCGGCCGGGTCGAGGTGACCGGCTTCACCGTCGCCGACGCGACCATGGTCGGTGACGTCCCCGCCGCGCTGGAGGCGCTGCGCTGGGCGCTGCACGTCGGCGTCGACCCGGTGCCGATCGCCGACGCGCTCGCCGACGGGGTACGCACGGTGGCCCGGGTGGCCTCCGCCGGGCGGGGCAGCCCGTACCAGCTGGCCAGCAGCCTCGGCTTGCCGGCCTGGAAGATCGAGCGGGCGCAGCGGCAGGGGCGAGGCTGGACGCCGGAGGGCCTGGTGCTGGCAATGCGTGCGGCCGCCGAGTGCAACGCGGCCGTCAAGGGCGGCGCCGACGACCGGGCGTACGCGCTGGAGCGGGCGGTGTTCTCGGTCGTCGCCGCCCGGCAGGGCGGCGCCCGGTGACCGGATCCCCCCGTGCGGGGTGGGCGATGGTCCCCACCGACCACGAGCGGTACCGGCCGCTCTACGCCCGGCTCCTCGGGCTGCGCTTCGTCAACCCGGGCGGGGTGCTGTGCTTCCTCTTCTTCGAGGGCTCGGTCGCGCTCGCCGTGCTGCTCGCCCTCGCCGAGCTGGTCAGCTGGTGGGCGGTGCTGGTGCTGCCGGTCGCGGTCGCGGCGATGGTGAAGCTCAACGACATGGTCGCCGAGGTGGCGGTCCGCACCGCGGCGCTGGTGCCGGAGCAGGAACGGGACCGGTTCCGTCGGCAGATGGAGCCGGTGGTCGGTCGAGCCCGGGTGCCGTCCGCCCCGCGCGCGCTCCCCGGTGTGGTCCTCGCCTCCGACCCGGCGCTGCGCGCCGCCCGCCCCGGCGACCAGGTCGTCCGGTACGACGAGAGCACGTCGTGGTCGGACCCGGTCCGACCCGACCCGTGGCGGTAGGAACCGACCGGCCCGGTGCGGGTGTGCGGCGGCGGGCCGGCCTCCGCCTGCGGCGCGTCCGGGAACGCAGACGACCGCCGGTGTCCACGGCGGTCAGGGGAACACGGGGAACGCAGAAAACCGGAAGCCCAGGGGCGATGCCCGGGGCTTCCGGTCAGGTCTGAGGTCGCTCGATCAGGCCGAGACCGAGGCGACGCGCTGGGCGATCGCCGACTTCCGGTTCGCCGCCTGGTTGGCGTGGATGACACCCTTGCTGGCGGCCTTGTCCAGCTTGCGGGTGGCGTCACGCATGAGAACGGCGGCCTTCTCGGCGTCGCCGGCCTCCGCAGCCTCGTTGAACTTGCGGATGGCGGTCTTCAGCGACGACTTGACCGACTTGTTACGCAGCCGGCGCTTCTCGTTCTGCCGGTTGCGCTTGATCTGGGACTTGATGTTCGCCACGCGACAGCCTCGTCTTGATAGCTCGGTTGGGTCTGCTTCCACGCGCGACGAGCAGGCGCCATCGCTGCGCGAATAGCCAGGTTACCAGGTCGGCCGGGACGAGCCAAAACGGCTCAGCCCCAGCTCCGTCGGGCAGCCAGCCAGCCGAGCGCCTGGTCTCCGCTCCACCGCTGGTGGGCGCGGATGTGCGGCGACGCCGAAGTCGGCCCGGCGGCCGCGCTGGTGAGGAGGTACCCGGACAGCGCGGCCAGGGTCACGTCGAGCGCGTCGGGCGGCGCGCCGGCCGCCGCCGGGTGGGTGGCGAAGGCCTGGTCCGCGTCCAGACCGCTGGCGTACGCGGTGATCAGCAGGCCGGCCAGGTCGAACCAGGCCGGCCCGTGACAGAGCCAGTTCCAGTCGCAGATCCAGGCCCGGCCGGCGGGGTCGATCAGCACGTTGTCGACCCGCAGGTCGCAGTGGATCAACCCGGTGGTCGGGCGGTCCGACCCGGCGGGCGCGGTGTCCGCGTACGCCGGGAGGCGGGACTCGAGGGCGACCAGCTCCGGCAGCCGCGCCCGGGCCCGCGGCGGCAGCTCCGGCGCCGGCTCCCGGCCGGCGGCCACCTCGCCCCACCACAGGATGTCGTCGCGGGCCAGGTCGGCGAGGCGGGGCAGCCCGAGCCCGACCAGCTCCGCGGGCGGGTCGGCGAGGGCGGCCGCAACCTCGGCGTACGCGGCGAGCGTGGCGGCCAGCTCGCCCGGCTTCCAGGGCAGCCGGGGCGGGGATCCGTCGATGGCGTCGAGGCAGAGCGCGTACCAGCCGGCCTCGGCCAGCGCCCACCGTGGCCGGGGGACCGGCAGGCCGGCGGGGAGCCGGGCGAGGACGGCGGCCTCGTGGGCGTACCAGTCGACCAGGTGCGGCTGTTCGGTCAGCGAGGCCGCCTTGAGGAAGGCCCGCGCGCCGTCGGCGGTCTCCAGCACCGCGGCGAAGCCCCGGGTGAAGCCGGCGCCGGCCACCCGGACCGCGACCGGCGGACCGCCGAGCCGGGCCGCCACCGCGTCCCGCAGGCCGGCCGGCAGCGCGGTCCAGTCCGGGCGGACGGCGGTCGCGTCGTACGGCACCGGTGGCAACGAGATCGCGGGCACCCGCCCATGCTGCCCGACCGGCGCCCGTCCGGCCGTGCCGGCCGTCGGGTGTCGGTCGGCTCTGCCAGACTGCGGGCCATGCGGACCGACGACTTCTGGCAGCTGATCGACCGGGCCCGGGAAGGCGGCGGGGGAGAGCCCGACGCCGTCGCCGCCCGCGCGGTCGCCCTGCTGGCCGAGCGGGACCCGGAGGACATCGTCGGGTACGCCCACCACCAGCAGCGGGTGCTCGCGGCGTCCTACCGGGTGGACCTGTGGGGTGCGGCCTATCTGATCAACGGGGGCGCCTCCGACGACGGCTTCGAGAACTTCCGCGGCTGGTTGATGACCCAGGGTCGCGCGGTGTTCGCCAGGGCAGTCGTCGAGCCCGACTCCCTCGCCGAGCTGCCCCGGGTCCGGTCCGCCGCGCTCAGCGGCGAGGAGTTCGAGTGCGGGGACATGCTCGTGGTGCCCTGGGACGCGTACCGGAAGGCGACCGCGACCGAACTGCCGGCGGACCGCGACCCGGTGCCGGTGCCCGACCTCAACGACTTCTGGGACTTCGACGACGAGGAGGAGGCCCGTCGCCGCCTGCCCCGGCTCGCCGCCCTCTTCGTCGAGCCGCCGGAGGAGTGACCGGCCCAGGGTCCGGCGGCACCCAGGAGTGATCGGACCGCGTCCGGGGCGACGTGGGAGCATAGAGGGGGCCGGCGGCGCGCCGGCCCGCTCACGTCAGCCGACCAGAACGGACAGCTGTGCCACCGACGCTCGATTCCGGCACGAACGCTCCTGGTGCCACCGACCCGGCGCGCATCAGGAACTTCGGCATCATCGCCCACATCGACCACGGGAAGTCGACGCTGGCCGACCGGATGCTGCAGCTCACCGGCGTGGTCGACCCCCGGCAGATGCGTGCCCAGTACCTCGACCGGATGGACATCGAGCGCGAGCGCGGCATCACCATCAAGAGCCAGGCCGTCCGGATGCCGTGGACGATCCGGGAGGGCGACCGGGTCGGTGAGCAGGCCGTGCTCAACATGATCGACACCCCCGGCCACGTCGACTTCACCTACGAGGTGTCCCGGTCGCTGGCCGCCTGCGAGGGCGCGGTGCTGCTGGTGGACGCCGCGCAGGGCATCGAGGCGCAGACGCTGGCGAATCTCTATCTCGCGCTCGAGAACGACCTGCGCATCATCCCGGTGCTCAACAAGATCGATCTGCCGGCCGCCCAGCCGGAGAAGTACGCCGAGGAGCTGGCCCACCTGATCGGCGGCGACCCCGCGGACTGCATCAGGGTCTCCGGTAAGACCGGCGAGGGCGTGCCGTACCTGCTGGACGAGATCGTCCGGCAGTTCCGGCCGCCGGTCGGCGACGCAGAGGCGCCCGCCCGGGCGATGATCTTCGACTCGGTGTACGACGTCTACCGCGGCGTGGTCACCTACGTCCGGGTGATCGACGGGCGGATCAGCGCCCGCGAGCGGATCAAGATGATGTCCACCGGCGCCGTGCACGAGCTGCTGGAGATCGGCGTCATCTCGCCGGAGATGGTGAAGGCCGACGCGCTCGGGGTCGGCGAGGTGGGATACCTGATCACCGGCGTGAAGGACGTCCGCCAGTCCCGGGTCGGTGACACCGTCACCATCAACACCCGTCCGGCGACCCAGGCGCTCGGCGGCTACAAGGACCCGAAGCCGATGGTCTACTCCGGCCTCTACCCGATCGACGGGTCCGACTACCCGAACCTGCGCGAGGCGCTGGACAAGCTCAAGCTCAACGACGCCGCGCTCGACTACGAGCCGGAGACCTCTGGCGCGCTCGGCTTCGGCTTCCGCTGCGGCTTCCTCGGCCTGCTGCACATGGAGATCATCCGGGAGCGGCTGGAGCGGGAGTACAACCTCGAGCTGATCTCCACCGCGCCGAACGTGGTCTACCGGGCCCTCACGGATGACGGTGAGGAGATCGTCGTGACCAACCCGAGTGAGTACCCCACCGGCAGGATCGCCGAGGTGTACGAGCCGGTCGTGCGCGCCACCGTGCTCACCCCGAACGACTACGTGGGCGCGGTGATGGAACTGTGCCAGGGCCGGCGGGGCAGCCTGCTCGGCATGGACTACCTGTCCGCGGACCGGGTGGAGCTGCGCTACACGCTGCCCCTCGCGGAGATCATCTTCGATTTCTTCGACCAGCTCAAGAGCCGGACCAAGGGCTACGCCTCGCTCGACTACGAGCCGTCCGGCGAGCAGGCGTCCGAACTGGCCAAGGTGGACATCCTCCTGCACGGCGAGCCGGTGGACGCGTTCAGCGCCATCGTGCACAAGGACAAGGCGTACAACTACGGGGTCACCATCGCCGCGAAGCTGCGCAACCTGATCCCGCGCCAGCAGTTCGAGGTGCCGATCCAGGCCGCCATCGGCAGCCGGGTGATCGCCCGGGAGACCATCCGGGCGATCCGTAAGGACGTGCTCGCCAAGTGCTACGGCGGTGACATCAGCCGGAAGCGCAAGCTGCTGGAGAAGCAGAAGGAAGGTAAGAAGCGGATGAAGATGGTGGGCCGGGTGGAGGTCCCGCAGGAGGCCTTCATCGCCGCCCTCTCCTCCGACTCCGGCGATGGCAAGGCCGCCGGCAAGAAATAGCCCCGCTTTCTGCCCGACAGCACCGCCGGCGCCCCGCCGGAGTGACCCGCACCCGGGTCCTCCGCGCGGGGCGCCGGCCTTCCGCGGTCGTACCGTCGATGAATTTCCCGGCCGGGACGCCCGTTGCCGGACCGGCCGGCACCCGCCGCCACCTGCGGGATCATGCCGTGCCCGAACCGACGCGTGGCCCGGACATCGACGTTCCGCGACCTCGAGGCCATTGAGTCGGTTTGGATTTTCGGCCGGTCGGGCAATTACCGGTCACGACAGGAACCACACAGACCGTGTGAAAACTTCTTCAGAAGGAGGGCGACCGTGGAGCTCACCGTGTGGGGCATCATCACCGCCATCGTTGTTGGTCTCATCGTCGGCGCTCTGGGCCGCCTGGTCGTTCCGGGTCGCCAGAACATGCCGATCTGGCTGCACATGCTGATCGGTATCGGCGCCGCGCTGCTCGGCACGGTAATCGCCCGGGCACTGGGCATCGCGACCGAGACCGCCGGTATCGACTGGATGGAGCTGCTGGTCCAGGTCGTGGTGGCCGCCATCGCCGTTGCCCTGGTGGCCGGCGTGGGTCATCGCCGGAGCGTTTCCCGGTACTGACACCCCAGCTGCTGAAAAGGGCACCCGACCTCGGTCGGGTGCCCTTTTCCGCGTGCGCGACCGGCCCGGTCCCGATGACCGCACTCGATGCGGAAAAGGCGGCGTCCGCGGACGACGACGCCGATCGCCGGGCCGCGCGGAGTGGCATACCTCCTGTTCTGCGGCCTGCCGCGAGGTCCGTCACCGGAGTCGGTTTGGAATTTCGGCGGGTCGGGAACTTTAGCGGTCACGACAAAAACCACACGGCATCGTGTGACACATCTTGAGAAGGAGGGCGACCGTGGAGTTCACCGTTTGGGGCATCATCACCGCCATCGTTGTTGGTCTCATCGTCGGCGCTCTGGGCCGCCTGGTCGTTCCGGGTCGCCAGAACATGCCGATCTGGCTGCACATGCTGATCGGTATCGGCGCCGCGCTGCTCGG